>PEVT01000032.1 GCA_002780175.1 Candidatus Moranbacteria bacterium CG06_land_8_20_14_3_00_40_12
CCGACCAGGGAAGCCAAGAGGGAAATGATAGCGCCCATGACCCAATCAATCCGCAGGACGCTGTTAAAAATAAAGATGAAGAAAATAAAAAGGAGAATAAAAACCTCTTTTTTTGATATTCTGATTTCTGTCAAAGGATTAGTAATGGCTAATTTTTCAGAAAAATAGTTAATCAATCCGACAGTTATTAAAATCAAGCCGGCCATCAGGCCCAAGCCTAAATGTCCGGAAACTAATCCCGGTAAAACGCTTTCTGTTAAAAGCAATCCGAAAAACAGCGCGCTTAAAATAAACAAAGCGTCGTGCAAGAGTTTTAAAATTATTAACTTATTGGGCGTTATCTTGGGAAACATAATTTTTCTTAATGCTGGCGAAAATTTCCCGTAAATTTTTATTCAAATTAGCAAAACTGTAATCTTTGCGTAAACTTACCGTCAAATTATTGGCGCGGAAATTTTGCTGGGATTGAAATTTAAATTCGTAATCCTTGCCTTTTAAATTCTGCAAAGAAGAAATGTCGGCTTGGCAAAGATAGGTTTTAAATAACCAGCTTTTTTGGCTTAAAACGCATTGGCCTTGAGTTTTCAAATTTTTTTCTTCAACCAAGATCGGACTTTTTTTAAGCCAAGAATCGGCGATAACTTTTGCCTTCAAAAGTTTTTTCTGCCCGTCATGGATCATATAATATTTATCTATATCCGTGGCGTAGAAAATCGTGCCGGAGGGATGCGGACTGCTTAAATTAATCAGCTTCTGTTTTTCATACAGAGAAACCTCGTCGCCACCTGCCGGAATCAGATCGTCCCAAGAATAGCCGAGAGCTTCAAAAGTGGTAAAATTATCAATCGGGTATATATTTTTCCCGCTCACAATGGAAACCGCGTCGCCATAAGCGATGAGCGAGCCATCCGCGAAGCCGATTACTTCTTCTCCCGCAACATTAGCCTTCAAAAAATTATCATCCTTTTCTATTGCCCAGGAAAGGGGATAGTGGCTTAAAAATGCGGCTTGACTGCTAAATTTTTGTAACTCCGAATCTTTCTTAAGATAAAAATTATCCAAAATCTTAAAAAGCGTCCCATCCGGATAGCTTTCGGCAGCGGTTATTTTAGCTCCTGAAATATTAACTGATAATTCTTCCGGCAAAACCGTCCAAAAATTTTGCGGATTAAAACCTAAAGATTCAACCAGTTTTAAATTTTCAAATTCGTGGAGTTTATTTTCCGAAATAATAAAATAACGGCTGTTGCTTTTCAGAAGCGATCCCTCCTTAAAACCCGGTGCCTCGCCTTCGGGATAGAAAAAAGCTTTATAGCCTTTACGGATGTTGATAGTTCCCAAATCAGCCAAATCCGACCTTTTATTCAGAGAAAATTCGGCGGCGGCTTGGGAAAAAGGTCCGGCCCAGGAAACAAAGAAATAATTGTCTTCTCCAGCTTTGAAATTGCCCAAATTGATAAAATCACCGCGAAAATCATGCAAATCGGTAATGGTATTTTTACTGGAGTTGGGATTAAGAAAAGAAAAAGAGAAAGTTCTAATCGGAAAAGCCAGTCGGAAAGCCAGATAAAAAAATACCGCAAAGGCCAAAAGATATAGCAAAACTCTCAACCAGAAATAGGTTTGGCGCTGGCTTTTGTCTAAAATTATCCGGGGAGTTAAATCGAGACGCATAGAGTTTTACTTATTAATCATATATTGTCTTTGCGAACCCCGAAGGAACGCAGCAACCCAATCTACTTGTCATTGCGAAGGAGTTTCGCCTCGAAACGACTGTGGCAATCTAATTAGATTGCTTCGCGGAGTTTATACTTGTGCAACAAGTGCTCGCAATGACAAATTTATTGACAGATCAAATAATTATTTATTTTTTTAACTTGTAAATCCCTCCTCTAACTGTAATATCTTTTATTTCCGGCAGAGATGTCCGCATACCGCTTACTTGGCTTTTTTCAACCGTAGTTTCTGTAAGAATTCTATTGTGCAGCTGATAATCTTTAATATAATTCAATCTGCCTGGCAATCCATTTTCTTCATAAAATGCTAGCTGGCCGTCGGGAATAATAAAATAAACATCCGAAAATTTTTCTAAATTTATTTTAGCGACATCCGCCGGATTAAAAAGATAAACGGCTTGTTTTCCTAAAACGAAATTCAACGGTCCGGTCATCATCGACCAGCCGCTGCCAGAAGTCTTCTGATCGACAAAAATCAGATCCGACGCGGCAAAATTTTGGCTCAAATCAGCTGTTTGTCGGAGTAAATTTTCATCCGGAATAAAAGTCAGAAAAGGCGCCGTAATCCCGATATTGCCCGCCAGCATCAAGCCGCAAACCGCGTAAAAAAATATTCTTTTTTTGAGAAAATCATTCCAAAGAAAGACGGAATAAAGCACCAGCAGGGGAATGACACAAAAGGCCAGCCGGCGCAGCATCCAAGGATGATCCAGGGTTATGCCCGGCTGAATCAGGTAGAAAAAAGCCGGCAAGCCTGCTAAAAAGGGGATAAGCATCTCTGTTTTTTTCTTCCGGATCAAATGGAATATTTCCATCGCGGCAAAAATTAAAAAGCCCGAAAGAAAATATATTTTCAAAACTTTCAGCATATAGAAAAAGAGAGAGAAAGCCTTGGCGCCGGAAATTTCTTTTTGGAAAAAAAGCAAGGGCTTGAGCGCGCCTTTAAAGAGCTCCAGAAAGGCCTGCGGATTAACCCGGACGCTGGCAGTAAAAATAACCCCGATAATCAAGATTAGCGCTAAATTCTTTTTATCCAGAATCAAAATTTGCAAATCTTTCTTGTTTCTTAGTTTAAAAAACAAAAGGACGTTGATTATTAGAATAAAAGCCCAGGCTTCCGGACGGGAAAAAATGAACAACCCCCAAGTTAAAAGCAAATAAATAAAGCTGAATCGATCTTCTTTTCGCAAAAAATTCAATAATTGAAAAAGTCCGAACCAAAAAAGCGCTAAAGCCAGATTTTCACTTAAAGTAAATTTGAGAAACCAGGGGAAAACAAAACTGGTTAAAATCAAAAATAAGGAAGCCAGCGCCGGACCCAGAGTTAAAAACTGCCGGGAAACGAGATAAAAAGCAACTAGAAAAATAAAAAAAGTCAGACCATTAGCCAGAGAAAATCCGGTTAAACCGAAAATAGAAAAAAAGGAAGCCAGCCACGCGATATAACCCGGAGAAAATTGGGTTATCAAATTTCCTTCAAAATTATAATTGAATCCGGGAAAATTAAGCGCCTTGCCGGGACCGTAAATTTTAAAGAATTCATTGGAAATTTCCGAAGAAAAAGGCAAGGAATTATTTTCCACCAGCCGGATAGCTGCTTCGCTTAATGATCCTTGATCACGGCCGGAAAAAATTGTCGGCGCCGACCAAAAAAGAAAAGCCAGCGCGGCCGTTAGAGAAACAGCGATTACCAAAAAAAATTCGCTTTTCCAAAAATCCCGGTGAAAGTTTTTTACTAAAAAAAAGGCGCTGGCACCGAAAGCCAGCAAAAAATAAAATTTTATAATCACGCCAAAAAATATTCCCAATAGAGAAAGGAGAATTCCCAGCCAGCCCAAAATCAAGCAAAAAACCAGCACTAGCCAAGAAAAAAAGCGTATTTGTTTGGAACTTATTCCTTCTAATTTCACTCTTTTATCATAAAGCAAAAAAGATATTTTGCAAAATGTTTTTTTTAAGGTAAAATTGACAGAGAAAATGTTTAATCTTCTCTGTCATCCCGCACTTGATGCGGGATCTAGATTAATGTTTTTAATTTATTTACTGGATTCCGGGTCAAGCCCGGAATGACAAAATGGAAACATGCTAAACTATTAATTTATAAGAACTACCAGCGTTATTTATAGTTTTAGCTTAATTTACAACTGTCATTCTGAACAGCTTGAAGGCGTTAGCCTGAAAGCGTCGTGAAAAATCTCGTAATATAGGGATAAAACATGTTGAGGTTCGGGATCCTTCGCTAATGCTCAGGATGATAATGTTTATGGAAATTGATAAAAATGCAAGCAACGCTCTAATATCTAACAATTAATTAATTTAAAAATGACGTCTATTATTTTCTTAACTTTTATCAGTATATCCGCCGTCAGCTTGATTTCTCTTATCGGAGTCGCCAGTTTATTTTTCAACTGGAAAAAAATAGAAAAATCGCTTATTTTTTTAATCAGTTTGTCCGCCGGAACGCTTTTGGGAGACGCTTTTTTTCATCTTATTCCCAGTTCCTATGAAGAATTGACGGAAAATACTCTTCAAATTCCTCTTTTTTTACTCTCGGGCATTCTGGTTTTTTTTGTTTTGGAAAAATTCATCCATTGGCGCCATTGCCACGAAATCGCCTCGGAAAATCATCCCCATCCTTTTTCCTATATCATCCTTTTGGGCGATGGGCTGCATAATCTGATTGATGGAGCGGTGCTGGCCGCCGGTTTTTTGGTAAGTTTTCCGGTGGGACTGGCCACCACTTTAGCCGTCATTATGCATGAAATTCCCCAGGAAATCGGAGATTTTGGTTCGCTGATTTATGGCGGATTCTCGCGAAAAAAAGCTTTGGCTTTGAATTTTTTAACCGCCCTCACTTCTTTCATGGGCGCCGGCATCGCTCTCGCTCTTAATTCCGCTTTGCCTCATGTCAATCAATTTCTGATTCCTTTCGCCGCCGGCGGCTTTATTTATATCGCCAGTGTCGATTTGATTCCGGAATTGCATAAAAACGCGGAAATAAAAAAATCCGCAGGCCAGTTTTTAGCGTTGCTCACGGGCATCGGACTTATGATAGGATTGGTTTTTTTAGAATAATTTTTTATGAAAGAGCTGCAAATCAGAATAAAAAACATTCAAGACCGCGTGCCGGCTCTTTTCCATCCGGCGGAAATGCAAAAAAAATCGGCGGCTATAGCGCAATTGGAAAAAAAATCCGCTGGTTCCGATTTTTGGCAAGATAATCAAAAAGCTTCCGGAATTATGCGAGAGCTGGCTGATTTGCGGATGGAAATCGATGACTATGAGCGGATAAAATCGGAACTGCGGGAATTAACGGAACATTGGGAGCTTCTTTCGCAAGAGAAACACGCCGCCAAAGAAGAACGGGAATTGGATAAAAAAATATCGGCTCTCGAAAAAAAAATCGCCGATTTTGAATTTCAGAAATCTTTTAGCGGAAAATATGATAAAAATGACGCCATCATTTCTATTTACAGCGGAGCCGGAGGGGTGGACGCGCAAGACTGGTCGGCGATGCTGCTGCGGATGTATCTGCGTTTTTGCGAAAAGCATAACTTTAAAACCAAACTGGACGAAAAAACGGAAGGCCAGGAAGCCGGCATCAAAAGCGCCACTTTGGAAATTTACGGAAAATACGCTTACGGAAATCTGCGCGGCGAATCCGGCGTCCACCGTCTGGTTCGCCTTTCGCCTTTCAATTCCAATAATTTGCGCCAAACCTCTTTTGCTCTGGTAGAGGTTATGCCGGTCATCGAAGAAATCAAAGAAATTATCATTGACCCCAAGGATTTGCGCGTTGATGTTTTTCGTTCTTCCGGGCCGGGCGGCCAAGGGGTCAATACGACCGACAGCGCGGTACGCGTCACGCATTTGCCCACCGGTTTGCAGGTTGCCTGCCAAAGCGAACGCAGCCAGCTGCAAAACAAAGAATCGGCTATGAAATTGTTAAAAGCCAAATTACATAAAATCTATTTGGAAAATCTGGAAGAAAAAAAGAACCAACTGCGCCAAAAATCCGTGGCCGTGGAATGGGGAAGTCAGTCGCGTTCTTACGTCCTACACCCTTATAAATTGGTCAAAGATCACCGCACTAAATGGGAAACTTCCAACGCCGAAGGAGTATTAGACGGCAATTTGGATGAATTCATCCGAGCCTATTTGAAAAAATAATAACAATAAAGTATAATTAGATAGGTATGCCCGGTAGCGATCCGCCAAGAAATAAACAAATCTTACTGCCGGTATATTAATTGTATTCTTAAATATATATTTCCGTTCTTATTTTAAACAATCGGACGGACTATTACCGGATATGATAAAATTTGACAAAGTCACAAAAATTTATAAAGGCGATTTTAAGGCGCTGGAAGATATTAATTTGGAAATTCTGCCGGGCGAGTTTGTTTCCATTGTGGGAAAAAGCGGCGCTGGAAAATCAACTTTTTTGAAACTGATTTATGCCGAAGAAATGCCGACTTCGGGCCAGGTTTTTTTCGATGAAAAGCCCATTGACGGCATCAAAAAAAGATTAATTCACGAGCATCGCAAAAAAATCGGAACTGTGTTTCAGGATTTTAAATTACTGCCCCAAAAAACCGCCTTTGAAAATGTGGCTTACGCTTTGGAAGTTTCCGGGGCTCCCAACGAAGAAATTTTAGAGGATGTTCCGCAGATTCTGGATATTGTCGGATTGGGAAATAAAATGGAAAAATTTCCCCGTCAATTGAGCGGGGGAGAACAGCAAAGAGTGGCTTTTGCCCGGGCGCTCATTCATAAGCCTAAAATTATCATCGCGGACGAACCTACCGGCAACCTGGATCCTATTTCTTCCTGGGAAATCGTCCAATTGATGATGAAAATCAATGAAATCGGCACAACTATTATCTTAGCCAGCCATAATAAAAATGCCATCGATAAAATCAATAAACGAGTGATTGTCGTTGAAAACGGAAAGATAATCGGAGATTATTCCACCGGCAAATATAAACTCGATTAATTTTAATTTAAAAAAATGCTTCTCACATTTAAAAGAACCCTGAAGGAAGCTTTAAGAAATTTTTTCCGCAACGGACTTATGAGCTTTGCCGCTTTAGGCATTATGACCTTCTCTCTTTATCTTATCGGCATGCTGGTTTTTTTATCTTTGGCCGGAAATTTGATTTTCAAAAATTTGGAGGAAAAAGCCAACATCAGCGTCTATTTTAAACCGGATGTGGAAGAGGAGGCCATTTTGAAAGTTCAGAAAGAAATCGAGGAAAATAATCAGGTTCTTTCCGCCATTTATATCTCCAAAGAGCAGGCGTTGGCTGATTTCAGAGCTGACAATGCCGATGAACCGATAATCCTCGAATCTTTGGAGGAAATCGGAGAAAATCCGCTTCTGGCTTCTTTAACCATCCAAGCTAAAGATCCCAACCAATTTCCAGCCATCTACGAAACCATTAACCAGTCCGCCTGGTCGGAAAATTTAAGCCGGATCAATTACGAAAAAAATAAAGATTTGATCGATAAAATCGTCTCTTCGGTCAAGACGGCGAAAAAAACAGGATTCATTCTGGGCGCGATTTTCTGTTTTATTTCCATTTTGATAATTTTCAATGCCGTCCGCCTGACTATTTACAACCAGAAACAGGAGATAGAAATTATGCGCTTAGTGGGGGCGTCGAATGTTTATATCCGCCTGCCTTATCTTTTTGAAGGTGTTTTTTACGCTCTGGGCGGAGCGATCGCGGCCCTGCTTTTAATCATCCTTACTGTTAAAATAGCCGATCCTTATTTTTCGGATAAAATATTGGGTCAAGGCTTGAATAATTTCTTTTGGCAAAACTTATTGAATATTTTTTATTTTCAATTACTCCTGGGAATCATTTTGGGAATTTTAAGCAGTCTTATTGCCATCCGCAAATATCTCAAAATTTAAATTTGCCTTTACAATTTTTTTAAAGTAAGATAAAAAGGCTTGCAAAAGCCTTTTACTTTATTATTTAAATTGGGTCGTAGCCAAGCGGTAAGGCAACGGGTTCTCCCTATCATCCGATAGGAAGTCATGTCGAATGACATGGCTGGTCCCATCTAATTTTATATGTATTACATTTACATTTTATTACTAAGCAACAAACAGATTTATACTGGTTTTACTGATAATCTTAAAAGAAGAATCAACGAACATAAAAGTGGAAAAGTAAAATTTACCAGTCAAAGATTACCGATTAAATTAATCCATTATGAAGTTTATCTGCTTAAAAAAGATGCGATGCGAAGGGAAAAATATTTAAAAACTACCGAAGGAAAAAGATTTTTAAAACAACAGCTTAAAGAGTTGTTTATTAAATTTAACATTGGGTCGTAGCCAAGCGGTAAGGCAACGGGTTCTGGTCCCGTCATGCGTAGGTTCGAATCCTACCGACCCAACAAGATTTCGTTTTTGCGGTTTTGGTCTGTTGTAGCCTCGGCACTTCGCACCTCGGCATTGCGGAAAGCCAGAATTTTCCAAGCGTTTTTGAAATTGAAAAAGAGTGTGCGGTCGGAAATTTGAAAGTTCGAACCAATCTTTTTGAGAAAATCCCGAATTCCTTCGGGATTTTCTTGTAAAGCGATATTTTTGGCTTGGTTGGCTTCCTTTATGAACTGAATAGCCAGTTCGAACCGATTATGACTCTTTTGCTCAAAAGCCTTTAGTTTTTCAGAAATCTCAATCTTGCGGTTGAGGATTTTTTGTTTTTTGACATTGTATTCCTCCTGTGAAATTGATTTTTCTAAAATCATATCCAAAAGCGAATCAAGTTTTTCTTCGCAGTCCAGAATTTCATCTTTCCATTTTTGAGCAAAAGAGTTTTCGGATTGAATTGACTTTGATTTTTCATTTTCCAAATGAAAAATCATTTTCTCCGTCCAATCCGAACACAAAGAAACTTTTTGAATTTCTGTTTTGATTTGTTCAGCCATCAATTCTTCGCGCGTATATTTTTGTGAGCAAGGCTCTTTTCTTTTCGTGCAGCGCAGATAATTGTGGCCTTTCTTGGTTTCGGTAGTGATGAAACAACCGCATTCTTGGCAATGAAAAAATCCTCGGTAAATGTATGGCTTTAATTCTGAATTTTTTGGCTTACTTTTTTGTTTCATCACTTCTTGACACTTATCAAAAAGTTTCTTTGAGATAATCGGTTTATGCTTTCCTTCATATAGTTCGCCAGCATATCTCATCACGCCGTAGTAAAACGGATTTGTCAGCAAATACTGGAAATTGGAAATGGAAAGCAGTTTGTTTTGTTTGCCAACCAAGCCCAAAGAGTTGATAATCTTTCGGATTTCTTTCAAGGTGTAATTCCCTGTGGCATAAGTTTCAAAAGTTTTTTTGATGAAAATTGCTTTTTCTTTATCCATCAAAATTCTTTTGTTCACTTTGTCATTTTTATATCCCAAAGGCGCCCAAGCTGGCCAAGAACCATTCCGCAATTTTTGCCTCAAACCTCTTTTCACATTTTCCGAAAGATTATCAACATAATATTTGGATTGTCCAAAAGCGATACTCAACATAAATTTTCCTTGTGGTGTGGGATCAAACCAAAAAGTCGGGAATTTGAGCGCGGTTATTTTGCCAGTGTCCACCAAGTAGATAATGCGCCCACCGTCCACGGAATTACGCGCCAGACGGTCAGGATGCCACGCCAGGATGCCTTCAGCTCCACCTTGCTCAATTTGCGCCATCATATCATTAAAAATCTCTCTGCCTGGCTCTTTGGCAGTCTTGCTTTCCACGAATTCACGCGCAATA
>PEVT01000045.1 GCA_002780175.1 Candidatus Moranbacteria bacterium CG06_land_8_20_14_3_00_40_12
TACGATTTAATTCCGAAATACAGAGCTTTTTGCGAAGCGAGACCCGCTCCCGCATCGCCGTGCGGGATAAACTCCGGCGGGGCGAGCGAACAACCAATCGCCTCTGAATTTGAAAAAAGTTTAAGTTGGTCGGGATTGCCCGGCGCGAAGAAGACCTTATCCACATGCTGGCTATTCCCATACTTGTCCGCCAAACAATGATCCCTTCCGCCCGAACCGTAAACAAGCACTTTTTTCATGACTTTTCCTCCCTCTTTTGTTTAATTGTTAATTAAATAAAAAAACGCCTATATCCCAATAATCGCGATTGCGATATTTTAAGTATGTTTTAAATACTTAATTATTGCGTTTTTTCCGATTTTTTCATTAAATCTTCCACTACTATGCTAATAGCAGTCGTAATCGGTATAGCCAGAATAGCGCCTAAAACTCCTCCCAATTTTAATCCGATTAACAGAGCCAAAATAACCGCGATAGGATTAAGACCCAAAGCCTTTTTCATGATTTGAGGAACAATAACATGATTTTCAAATTGCTGAACAGCGAAAACTAAAATCAACACCAGCATCCCGGTCATCGGAGAAACCGTCAAACCTAAAATTATGGCTGGAATAGCCGAGACAATCGGACCGACATAGGGAATAATTTCCATCAGTCCGGCAAAAATCGCGAGAGATAAAGCATAGGGCACGCCGATAAAATAAAGACCGATAAAATCCAAAACGAAAATAACCAGCATCAATATTAGTTGGCCCGTCATCCATTTGCCGATTTTTGTCTTAATTCGGCTGGTCAGGAAAAGCGCGTATTCCTTGTGTTTTTCCGGAACAACCGAAGCCACGAAATTGCTGATGCCGTCTTGTTTCGCCGCCATATAAAAAACCAAAGCAAAAACCACGATAGTTGAAATGAAAACCGAAAAAATTCCCACGGTCTTGGAAAAAATATTGCCTGAAATTTCGGAAAAACCGCCGTTCGATTCTCCGATCAGCTTTTGAATATCCAGCAGATTCCCTTGAGTTTGAAAATAATCCTTAACTCCCTGCAAATATTGCTCTATATTTTGGGAATATTCAGGAAGCTTGTGATAAAAATCCTGCAATTGCTCCATTATGGGCGGGATTAAAAAAGACACGGACAATCCGATAACGGAAAAAAGGAGAAGATAAATAATAATTACTCCCAAAGAACGGGGAATTTTCCTTTTATGCATCCAGTTGACGGCCGGTTCAATCGCGGAAACAATCACTAAAGAAACAAAAAGCAGGGCGATGATGTCTTTAATCAGATAGAGAAACCAGCAGCCTAAAACAACCAGCAATGTGCGAAAAATTATTCCGGTAGAAATTTCCACATGATTTTTTTCTGACATAATTTTATTTTAATTTAATTCCGCCCAAAGCGAGGCGAGTTTGTTTACGGATAAATTCCTCGCGATTTATCATGAAATCGGGCTTTACAACCGCCCTGGAACCGGCGTTACCGCAATAAAGCTCTGATTTTTTTTGCGTTTTGATGCGGTCCGATTATGGCTAAATTGAACTTGCTTTGAGAAAAAATCTCTCGCGCTACTTCCAGAATATCAGTTGAGGTCACTTTGTCAATTTTTTCAAAAATTTCACCCGGTGTCAGGATTTTTCTCTTTTTTATTTCCTGACCGGCAAAAAACATCGCGACTTCATCGGAAGCTTCCAGATCCATAAGACTTTTGCCTTTGATGAAATCTTTAGCCTTTTGCAACTCCTTTTCGCCCACTTTCAAATTGGCGATCTTTCGATATTCCTGCAAAATTGTTTTAGTTGCTAATTCTAAATTTTTATGCTCCACTCCGACTTGCGTGGCCAAATATCCGCAATCGGCGTAAGCTTCAATTCCCGTTTTGACATAATAGGCCAAGCCTAATTTTTCCCGGACTTCGATAAAAAGACGGCTGGACATGTTGCCTCCCAAAATAACCGCCAGCAAGGAAAGGGCGAAGCGCTGCGGATGATTTTCCTTATAAGCCCGCGCGCCTAAAATAAAATGAGTTTGGTCGGTTTTTTTAAATTTTATTTTAACCGCCGGCTGACGCTGGCTATCTTTAACGGGGGGGAATTTTTTTATTTTCTTTCTTTGCATCGAAGAAAAATATTTTTTTATGGCTAACAGCGCCTTCTTTTCATTTAGTTTTCCGGCAACGCAAATTATCGTATTGTTGGCAAGATAAGAATTTTTAAGATATCGGATAAATTCTTTCCGCCTGAAAGACTGGATGGTTTTTTTGATTCCAATAATTTCCCGGCCCAGAGGATTGTTCTTATACAAAAGATTTTCAAAAACATCCGCTACGGTTCTTATCGGCGTATCCTCGTACATATTCAGTTCCTGCAGGATAGTTCCTTTTTCTTTTTCTATTTCTGCCGCTTCTATTTTAGAATTAAGGAAAATATCGGAAATCACATCCAAAGCCGTTTCAAAATGTTTGGCATCGACTTTGGCGTAATAAAGCGTTTTGTCTTTGAAAGTAAAAGCGTTAAATTCTCCGCCCACCGCGTCCAGTTCTTCCGAAATATCCAAGGTGGTCGGCCGCTTAGCCGTTCCTTTGAAAAACATATGCTCCACAAAATGAGACAGCCCGGCTTCCTTTTCATTTTCATAACGCGACCCCGCTCCGACCAGAATCATCACCGTCACTATTTGCGTTCCTTCCATCGGAATAGTGAGAACGCGCAGGCCGTTTTTCAGCGTTTTTTTTCCATATTTCATAAATTTAATATTCTTCCAATAATTTTATCAGCAATCTTACCGGCGCGCCGGCCGCTCCTTTGGATAAAAATTCATCATAAGAAGCATGATCTCTCGAGCCCATGTCAATATGCAGCCACTTGGGAAATTTTTTCGCGAATTCGTAAAGAAAAGCTCCGCCCAGGATGGATCCGGCATATTTTGTATTTCCTTGATTCCTTAAATTGCAGACATCGGCAAAAACTCCTTTCACTTCTTTTTCGTATTCCTCCCAAAGCGGCAACGGCCAAACATAATCGCCGCTCTCCTCTCCCAATTTCTTCACATTTTCAATTAATTTTTCGTCCTTTGAAATTATCACGGAAGCTTTTTCGCCCAAGGTTATCAGGGAAGCTCCCGTTAAAGTTGCCACGTCAATCACCAGGCGCGGATTATATCTTTCGGCATAAGTCAGAGCGTCTGCCAGTATCACCCTGCCTTCCGCGTCGGTATTTTGGACTTCTATGGTTTTTCCCGACATAGATTTTAAAATATCATTGGGACGCAGGCTTTCCCCGGAAGGCATATTTTCCACTGCCGGAATAAGACCGACGATTCTTTTCTTGATTCCCATTTTAGCAGCCAGAATGACCGCGAACGCCACTGCCGCCCCTCCGGACATATCCCGGTGCATTTCATTCATATTGTCATCCGGTTTTAAATTTAATCCGCCCGAATCAAAAGTCACGCCTTTTCCGATTAAGACTATCGGATTTTTTTCTCTTTTGCCGGCGTATTCGAGAATAATAAATTTCGGTTTTTCCATCGAACCTCTGGCTACGCCCAAAACAGCTCCCATGGAAAGCTTCCGCATATCCGCCTCTTCCAGAATTTTCACCTTGACTTTTGTGTTCTTTGCCGATTTTTTTATCTCGCCCGCCAATAATTCAGGTGTCATTTCTCCTCCGGGAGTATTGGATAATTCCCGCGCTTTGTTAACATGCTTTCCTGTAAGCTGGCCCTTTTTTATCTCTCTGGTCAAATCAGCGGATTCCCCGTCTTCAGTAATAAAAACCACCTCTTCCACGAAATTCCAACCGCCCCGGGGAACCTTCTTATATTTTATAAATTCATAATTAGCCATTTCAAAATTCACCGCCAAAACTTTTGCGATATCTTTCTTATTCTTAAAGCCAAAATCTTTTATCTTCCGCCAATCCAGGGCTATTTTTTTTACGCCGTATTTTTTAGCCAGAACGATTATCTGCCTGGCGATAAGAACGGCCTGCCTTTGATTGATTTTTTCTTTTTCCGGAGTTTTTATCTCCAAAATTTTTTCTTTATTGTTAAAAATCAAACGGCTCTTAATAATTTTTTTATCAAAAAAAACCCGGGCAAATCCCCTGCCTTTAAATTTCTTTCTGGCGATAACCCAAATTCTCATGCCGTTAATTCAGTTCCTTATCCAAATATTTTCCTAATTCTTTTATTTTTATCCTTTCTTGTTTCATCGTGTCTCTGTTTCGAACCGTCACGGCCTTATCCTTTAGCGTTTCAAAATCGACAGTCACGCAATAAGGCGTTCCTATTTCATCCTGGCGGCGATAGCGCTTGCCGATGGATTGTGTTTCGTCGTATTCCACCATAAAATTCCGCTTCAAATCATTCCAAATTTCTCTGGCAGGAGCCGTCAGTTCCTCTTTTTTGGAAAGCGGCAAAACCGCCGCTTTCATCGGCGCCAATCTTTTATCCAGTTTCAAAACCACCCTGATTTCTGCGCCCACTTTTTCCTCGGTATAAGCCTGATCCAAAAACATAAAGACCAGCCGGCTTAATCCGACGGAGGTTTCCATGATGTGAGGAATGAATTTTTCACCGGTTTTTTCATCAAAATAATCCAGTTCTACTCCCGAATATTTCGAATGTTGGCTCAAATCCCAATTCCCTCTGGCGTGAATCCCTTCAATTTCTTTGAATCCGCCTAAAGTCTTAAAATTATATTCGATATCAAACGCTTCGCTGGCGTAATGGGCCAGTTTTTCGTGCTGATACCAATGAATCTCGCTTCTCTTGATTCCGTATTCCAAATACCATTGCCACCGGATATTTTTCCACATTTCATATTTTTCTTTCATCGCGCTCGGATGCAGAAAATATTGCATTTCCATTTGCTCAAATTCACGGGTGCGGAAAATAAACTGCCGCGCCACGATTTCATTCCGGAAAGCCTTGCCCACTTGCGCGATGCCAAAAGGCAATTTTTTATGAAGCGAATCAACGGTGTTTTTATATTCCAAATAAATTCCGCCGCAAGTTTCCGGCCGCAGATAAACCACATTTTCTTCCTTAAGTTCGTCAGTCGGCGAACCAATATTGGATTTTACCATCAAGGAAAAAATTTTGGCGGGAGTTAAATCAGTCGAACCGCAATTAGCGCATTTTAATTTCTTTTCCTCGCGCAATTTTTCCAGATGTTTATTCAATTCTTCCAGCGGCGCCTTGTCCGCACTGATGCCGAACTCTTCCAGAATATGATCGGCGCGGAACCGGCTTTTGCATTTCCGGCAATCTACTTGTGGATCGTTGAATCCGGCCACATGTCCGGAGGCGATCCAAGTCGTCGGATGCATAAAAATCGCGCTGTCCAGTCCCACCACATCCTCGCGCATTTGCACCATCGCTTTCCACCAGGCGTCGCGGATATTATTTTTCAGCAATGTCCCGTAATGGCCGTAATCATAAATCGCTTGCATTCCGCCGTAAATTTCCGAGGACGGATAAACAAACCCCCTTCTCTTGCAAAGAGAAATCATTTTTTCCATTAAATTGTTTTTGGCTTGATTGGGCATAAAAATATAATTATGAATTAAAAGATCCCCCTTTAACTTATCTTAAAGGAAATTCAATAATTTGCAAATCTTTGTTGAAAAATTGATTTCTTACCTGTTAATTCGACTCGTTTGACAAATTTCCTTTTTACCTGTTTACTAACTAAAAATCATTCGTTTTTTAATTTTACTCTTAATTCATTGTTTTTTTCTTTAATTAAGGAGGATAAAAAATGAAAAAAGAAAAGTTAGGTTTTATCTGCATGGGACACGGGGGTAAATTTTTTTTCCTTAATAAAGATACTGGAAAAATAATCACCAAGGATATTGAGGAAGGAGAATATACGGTTAGAAGATCAACCAGATTAAGAAGAAAATTCCCCCTAAAACAAAAAGTTCGCCAAGAGTTAATGGATACACATAACTTACTGACTCAAGGAATATAAAAAAAATTGACTCAAGAAACACAAAAGCCGACTGAAAAAATTCTCGTCGGCTTTTATTATTAGTAAATCTTTCGGCAATTTATGCTATAATTAAAAATATAAGCCTAAACCGACAAAAAAATGATTGGCGAAAAATTTTTTAGCCCAAAACCGGCGGAAAAAGAAACCGAAGCAAAAAATAGAATAAAAGAAAAAAATGAGCTTAAATCTCCCGACAGGAGAGGATTTTTAAAAAAGGCGGGAAAAGCAGTGCTGGCCGCCGGATTAACCGGCGCGGGAATAGAACTGGGATTAGATAAAAAGGAAGCGCGGGCGGATCAGCCAGACGGCGAAAAGCCGGGAGTCAAAGAGATGCGAGAAAGAGAAACTGAAAACAGCCCGGAAAAAGAGGGCTATTCGGAAGAAATGAGAAAATTGAAAGATGACCTGTATCTAAAATACGATGCGGAGCCCAAAGAGGGCGAGAGGAAAGAAAAAACAGATAAGGAAATTCGTCGGAAAAATTTCGATTTTATCGTTCAAACTGTCAAGGGCCGGCCGGAAAAATATCCTCTGTTGGCAAAAGAGCTGGAAAAATTAAATGACAAGCAAATCGTCGAAGAATTCGCCAAAAAAGGATTTTTTTTGAACATTTATAAGGACTCGGCCAAAGTGGAAAAAATAATCGGCGAAGCGGAACTGCTGACGGAAGCCGACGGGTATGGCGAGGGATATAAAGAAATAGGCCCGAAAGAAATAAAAGACAGCTACGCCGGAATAGACAAACTGTTTTCAATCAAGGATCCTGATTTTAGGGCTGATTTTTTGATTTTTTCCGAAAAATCAATAAAGCCCGGCGGATTCAACATTGACGGCGTTTCTTTCGTAAACCGGGACGGTGTCCGGGAACATCATAAAAAAATTAACGCCATGGCGAAAGACAGCCCAGGCTGGAAGGATTATTCCCTGGAGCAATATCAAAAATCCATCGAGGCAAATGAATTATGCCATCATATTGTTGAAAAATTTTATGATAAGAAAATAAGAGAGCCGTTTTACCTTGGACGGCAAGGAACATGCCTTTAATCAGATTGAAGAATTTTTTTCCGATGTGAGCGACATCGGCACCGATCCGAGAGGCGCCTACCGGGTGATCAATAATTTATTTTCTTCCCTGGTTTCGTCGAAAAACAAGGAGGGAAAAATTTTTATCGATATCGAGAAAGAAGGAAATAAATACTTTTTCAGCGATGAATTTATGCTGGGCCTTTTGAAAAAAGTTTTTGAAAACAAACCGGAAAGATATAAAATTTTTATTCATGCTTTGCTTGAATGTTCAAAATACACGGGTCGGGAAATTAATTTTGACATATCCGTCGACATTAACGATGAAAAGATTTTGAAAAAAATAGACAGCCGCGTCAGAAAAGCGGCGGGTAGCGAAGCCGACGAAATTTTGGAAGAAAAAAGAGATGAAATCAAAAAAGAAATTTTTAATTTGCTTACCGGCGAAGATTTGCGATTCATTCAAGAGGAATATTTGAAAATGGGGAAAAACTTTCTGTCCCGGTGTGATTCTTTTCGAAAAAAATAAGAATTTTTGCCCGCCCTTGCTTTCCACCGCCGCCAAATTTCGTGCCAACAAAGTTGGCGCGTCGCTTAATGAATTACCTAACCGCAGCAATCTGTGGGATAAAATTATTTCGTAATTTACAACAAAATCTTGCGATAGCAAATTTTTGTTATAAAAGTCTTTGGTGGAATATACTAAACGAAACTCGAAATCCTTGTCTCTACAGCGCGTTCCGCACCAAAAATTTTTACTGGTGGATCCAGGCAGAATCCCTGTCCGCCTTCGGAGGAGAATTGCCGTCTCGACAACGCGCCCCGCACCAAAAAATAAACGTGGAGATACCGGGAATCGGACCCGGAACTCAGCAATGCGAATGCTGCGTAATACCGTTTTACTATATCCCCAAAAATTACAAATATTTTTTATTCTTAAGTTCTTTGGGCAAATATTCCTGATTGGAACTGTCTTCCAGCGGAGTGTATTTATAACCTTTACCGTATTGCAAATCCTTCATTAATTTCGTGGGAGCGCTGCGAATGGGCAGCGGCACCGGCAAATTGCCCCATTTTTCCACATCCTCCTTGGCTTTCCCGTAAGCCAGATAAGCCGCCACACTTTTTTGGCTCTTGGCCAAATAAATTACGCACTGCGCCAAATGGACATTGCATTCAGGATAACCCAACTTATGGCAAGCGTCAAAAACCGCATTGGCTAAAAGAAGAGCCGTATTATTAGCCAGGCCCACGTCTTCCGAGGCGAAGCGCACCAATCTTCTGGCAATATAAAGCGGATCTTCCCCGCCTTCAATCATTCTGGCTAACCAATAAACCGCCGCATCCGCGTTGCCTCCGCGCATCGATTTATGCAAAGCGGAAATAATATTGTAATGCTCTTCCCCGCTTTTGTCATAAAGCAAATGGGATTTTTGCAAAACTTTTTTCACCAATTCTTCCGTCACTTCCACTTTTTGATTCAAGCAGGCTTCCAAAGTATTTATCGCCATCCGGGCGTCGCCATTGCTAAACCGCGCGATCATTTTCAAAACATCGGCTTTGACTTTTTTTTGCGTTTTTTGCAGCGCTCTCCTTAGAATTTTTTCGATATTTTCTTCTTCCAATCTTTGCAAAACAAAAACTCTGACGCGGGAAAGCAAAGCGGAAATAACCTCAAAGCTGGGATTCTCCGTTGTCGCCCCGATTAAAGTCAGCGTTCCGTTTTCCACCTGCGGCAAAAGCGCGTCTTGTTGCGCCTTATTCCAGCGATGGATTTCGTCGATAAAGAGCACCGTTTTACGAGAGATTTTTTTATTTTCTTTGGCTCTTTCGATAATTTTCAGCAGGTCTTTTTTACCGCTGGAAACCGCGCTTAAATTCAAAAAATCCGACTTGGTTTCCTTGGCGATAATAAAAGCCAGCGTAGTTTTCCCGCTGCCGGGCGGCCCCCAGAAGATAAGCGAGGGCACGCGATCCTGGCGGATGGCCTGCCCCAAAAAAGCCTCTTTGCCTAAAAGCTCCTCCTGACCAAAAACCTCCTCCAGACTTTGAGGCCGGATAATATCCGCTAGAGGCGCGTTTTGCGCAAAATTATTTTCCATTAAATCCATCTTAAGCCATAACCGCCATTTTCGCAAAACCCCGCACTAACTTTCGTTCAAAGACTTTTTGATTCTTTTCCGCAGTTGCGCCCAAGCTTGTCCAAATTGTTTGATTTGCTTTTCCCTTTCTCTGGCGTCTTCCTGTGATAAATAGGCTTCGTAATAAATTAATTTCCATTTGTGATTTTTTGTTGAAAACGACTTACCTTGATTATGATCAAAAAGTCTTTTTTTAAATTATTAGTATAGCCATAATATAATC
>PEVT01000021.1 GCA_002780175.1 Candidatus Moranbacteria bacterium CG06_land_8_20_14_3_00_40_12
CCGCCTACCAAAGAAACGGCGCTAGCGCTATGGTGCGGAGAGCGGAATTGGCGGCGGGTGATGAGCGGAGTTTTCGGAGGAAGTTTTCCGGAAACCGAAAAAATTTTAGTGATTTCCAGCGCTTCTTCAATGGTGAGCCGGGGCAAAATGGAAGGCATAGCTTTGGCAAGCATGGTTTTCCCCGATCCGGGAGGTCCGTTTAAAATGAGATTATGTCCTCCGGCGGCGGCGATTTCCAAAGCTCTTTTGGCGTGTTCCTGCCCTTTGATGAAAGACATATCCACGGCATGATTTTCTTCCTGAAAAAGGCTTTCCAGTTTTACTGGCGCCGTGGCGGTAATTTTTTTTCTTTCTAAAAGATGGAGGATTAATTGAGGCAAATCATCCAAAGGAAAAACATCAATCTCTTTGACAATAGCGGCTTCGAGAGAATTTTCCCGCGGAACAAAAATGTCCCGGATGCCTTTTTCTTTGGCCATTAAAGCCATCGGCAGGACGCCTTTAACCGGTCTTATTTTTCCGTCCAAAGAAAGCTCTCCTAAAAAAAGTTTATTGGTAAAGTCAAAATCAATTTGCCTGGTAGCCAAAAGAAAACCGAGCGCGATAGGCAAATCGTAAACCGGCCCTTCTTTTTTGAGGTCAGCCGGAGCCAGATTGACCGTTACCCGGCCACATTGATGGGGCGGCTTAAAGAGGCTGTTTTTTATCGCCGATCCGACACGATCCCGCGATTCTTTGACGGCCAAATCCGGCAATCCGACGATATTAAATTGGTGCAGTCCGGCCGCCAGAATGTCCACTTCCACTTCAACTATTTCGCTTTGCAATCCCAGCGTGGCGGCGGATAAAACCTTAAAAGACATAAATTAACGCTTAATTTTTAAACGAATGACTGTTAACATTATAGCACCCAGTATAATAAAAAAATCAGCCAAATTAAAAACAGGCCCAAAACCCAAATTAATGAAATCAATGACGCAACCCTCTAAAATCCGATCGATTAAGTTGGAAAGGGCTCCGGAAAAAATCAGTATCAGGCAGAAAGATTCCCAAGCCGGATATTTTTTATAAAGAACATATAGACAAAGCAAAATTATGCTTGTCCAAAAAATCCAAAAAAAGACAGCCGGAATTTTTATTCCCAGGGCGATATGCGGATTGCAAAAATAAAATCCGCCATGAAAACGGATTAATATTTTAGATAATTGATCGCTGACTATAACCAATCCTCCGAAAATAAAAAGAAGAAATAATTTTTTTCTCAAAACCGGTTCCATTGTTTATTCGCATTTTAAGCATTTTTTGGCTGAAGGGTTGGCTTCTAATCTGTTCAAATCAATTTCTTTTTGGCATTTTTCACAAATTCCATAAGTCCGGTTTTCCATTTTTTGCAAAGCCTGGATTATATTTTGCAGTTTTTTTTCTAAAACTGTTTCTACGGAAAAATTATCCGAATATTGCTCTATTTCAGTGGCGTTATCTTCTTTGCTGGTGCCGATTTCTTCAAAAGCGGTTTCATAGTCGCCGCTTTTTTTGTCCAGAGGCTTGGCAATCTGTTCCAAATTTTTTTCCAGCTCCGCTTTTTCTTTCAACAGCCTGGTTTTCAATTCCGCCAGCGTTTTTTTGTCGAGATTCATTTTTTTTAAATTAAATCGTTTATTATTTTAAATAAATATTTTTTAAATGCCGAATTTGGGCTTTTCGGTTCTCCTTGTCCAATAAGACAGAGATGGCGTCAAAGCGGAAATCCGCTTCTGACAAATGGTTTATTTTCAGGTAAAATTGGGCTATTTTCTCCAGTTTTTTAAGTTTGGCGCAGGTGATATTTTCTTCTGGCAGAGTATTTTGGTATTTTTGGAAATCGCGGGTCTTGACTTCCACAAAAACCAATTGGCGCGCGGCCGGTTCTTTAGCAATGATATCAATCTCTCCCAGGCGGCGGCCGAGGCTGTTTTTAAAATTAACGGCTAAAATTTCATAACCCCGCTCTTTTAAAAAAATCATAGCTGCTTTTTCTCCGGTTTTTCCCATAGCCTCCTGGTCCATAAAATAATCCCGCCTGAAGCGGGCGAGCTCGCCGATCTATACTTTATAATAACTGGCCGCGAAAATATAGTTCAGTCGCCGCTTAGTATCAATGCTTATCCATTATACCATTTTAAGCAACAAAAAAACACCTTTCCTGGTGCCCGTCGTTTTATCTCAAGTTGGGAAACCAGGGCGTTCTACGCCCAAAAATATTATTCAAAGGCTGAACGCCCCAGCGTTCTTTCATGTACTAACATGCAATATGGAGACTTGTTAGCCCGGGTGAGAGGCTTCACTTGTCATAATATACATGTATTTTATGTACATGTTTTTATTTTCTCTTACCATTCTCTGGTCTATGACCTTTTTAAAAGAACTTTTTATTTTTTATTTTTGTTTAAATAAAATTTTTTTGTTTTTGTTTTGGGGTCTCTACTTTTTCGTATATTATGTAGAGCGATTCCGATATGATAATCGGAATACTTGAACAGCAAGAGAGTTTCAATCGCAAATAGGGGGAAATTGCGATTGAAACCCCGTTGCTGTTGCGAATAATTTGTTAAGAAGCGAAACTTATGAACTTATTATATCAAAAAAACAGCCTTCAGTCAACTGGTCGTGATTGATCTGGCTTTAAATTAAGCAAAATGAGCAAAATATTTTTTTTAATAAACTTTTTCTGCGAAATTATTTTAAAAATAAACAAAAAAAGTAGCTTTCTTTATTGCTTAAATCAGTCAAAAGCGGGCATTTTCTAAAAGTTATCCACAGAAAATCCACCGGGAAGGTTTTTTAAAAGCTATTCCGCATCCAGCTTATCAAGCAGAAAATCATAAAGAGCGAGAAAAGTATTTCTGGTTGTTCCGATAATTAAGTTGTTTTTAGCCACGGCGTAATCGATGCTTAATTTTTCCGGAGAGATTAAATTAAAATATCTCAAGGAAATATCTTTATAAGCGAAGCTGGAAAAAGAAACTTTCCTCGTTTCTTTAGGCGCGGCGGTTAGAAAAAGAACATTTAAATCTTTAGTTAAGGTCAATTCTTTTTCAAGAAGTCTTTGAGCTAAAAACGAATCGTTTTTGGATTCAATAATCAGGCCGGTTCCCAGATTGGATCCGTCATAAAAGGCCAGTAAACTGAAGGATTCTCCCAGATAAGCGGAAAGATTTTGGGTAAAAGTCATTCCGCTTTTTTTGGCAAACAACGAAAAGTCCAAAAGGTTATTCCGGGAATCTTTCAGGTTGAATTCAACGGGCTTAACAAAGGACTCTTTGGGCAGTTTTTCAATTTGATTTTTAATAGCCGTTTTTATCGCGGTTGGATTTGAATTTTCCAAATCTAAAACAATAGTGTTTTCTTTCAGTTCCTCTGTTTTTGTTTCCGGTTTAATAACCGCCGCCGGCAAAGAGGGTTCTTCAGCAGCAGGAGCGGAATCCGGAATAACAGCTTCTAATTCTTCCACAGGAGGCTCTGCGTTTTTTCCTCTGATAAGCCAAAAATAATAACTACCGACACCCAGGGCTATCACAGAAAGAAAAATTGTGGAAAAAACAAAAATTTTTTTTGAAGCGCCTGGCTTAAAAGAATCAGTTTCTGCCGGCTCTAAGAGTTGTTTAGCCGCAGGCTTACCGGCTATATTTTCAGGTTTTTTGGGGGGAACAGGAGTTGTCGAAGCCGAGCCGGTTTTTTCTAAAAAGGGGCTGATTTTTAACGGGGAAGTATTTTTAGGGCGATAAGAAACAGGCAATGGCGCGGGTTCCTGGCGAACCAGCGTCGGATTTTTAATTATTTCCAAATCTTCTTTCATGGAATGAACTGAAACATCTTTAATGGAAAATTCTTCAGGATGGTTGGCGGGGATATTATTATAGCGCTCTCCAACATTAATATTAAGGCTGCTTTTGTTTGTCATTGTATTATTTTTTTATTTTTCTAAAAGATAAAAATGTTCAATAATAGTATACAATAAAAAACTTCCAATGGCTAGGAGTTTTTAGCCACGGCTTTCATGGAGAGGTTAATGCGTCCTTGAGAATCTATTTCCTTGACTTTAACCGGAACGATATCGCCGATCTTAACCATATCTTCAACTTTTTCCACTCGCCGGTCAGCCATTTCGGAAATATGGATCAAACCTTCTTGGCCGGGCAAAATTTCGGCAAAAGCTCCGAAATTCATGAGTCGGGTTATTTTAGCGTTAAAAGTTTCTCCGGCCTTAACTTCATGAGTCAGGTTATCAATCCATTTTACCGCTTTTTTGGCTGAAACATCGTCTGTCGAAGTAATAAAGACAGAGCCATCATCCTCAATGTCTATCTGCACTCCGGTTTCGTCAATAATGGCGTTGATAATTTTTCCTCCCGGTCCGATGACATTTCTGATTTTATCCGGATTGATATGCAAAGTAATGATGCGGGGAGCGTATTGAGACATTTCTTTTCTGGCTTCCGGCAAAACGGCGGTTATTTTTTCCAATATTTCCAGGCGATTTTGACGGGATTGTTCCAAAACAGCTTGCAACATAGCCAGAGTTACACCTTCCACTTTCACATCCATTTGCAAGGCAGTTACTCCTTTTTCACTGCCGGTCGTTTTTAAATCCATATCGCCGTAATGGTCTTCCAGGCCTTGAATATCGGTTAAAACTTTAAAAGTATTGTCTTTTCCGACGATAATTCCCATGGCGATGCCGCTCACGGGCCGGGTGATAGGCACTCCGGCATCCATTAAGGATAAGGTTGATCCGCAAGTGGAAGCCATGGAAGAAGAGCCGTTGGAAGAAAGCACTTCGGAAACCAGTAAAATAGTGTAAGGAAAACTTTCTTTAGGCGGAAGAACCGGTAAAAGCGCTTTTTCAGCCAGCGCTCCATGACCGATTTCCCGGCGTCCCGGGCCGCGCATCGGCTTGATTTCTCCCACCGAAAAAGGAGGAAAATTGTAATGATGAATGTATCTTTTTTTCGTATCGACTTCCATAGTGTCGATGATTTGTTCGTCGCCGGGGGAACCCAAAGTAGTGACGGTTAAAGCTTGAGTTTCTCCTCGGGTAAAAAGGCCGGTTCCATGGGTGCGGGGCAGAACCCCAACCCGGCATTCAATGGGGCGAATTTCAGAAAGTTTCCGGCCATCCGGTCTTTGTTCTTTTTCCAGGATATTTTGGTGGACAATTTCATCGGAAACTTCTTCAAAAACTTGCTCGGCTATTTCTTTGAGCTTATCAACATCTTCGGTAAAATTTTCTTTAATATAGCTGGCAACTTTTTCTTTGATGACCCTGGTTTTTTCTTCGATAACTTTTTTATCCGGATCGTAAAGAATTTCAGTCAGTTTCCCGGAAAGCAGAATTTCTCTTATTTTTGATTCAAATTCCGGCGAACCCTGAAGCAGAACCGGTTGGGATTTTTTCCGGCCGATTTCTTGGGCGATAGATTCGATGAAAGCGGCGATTTTTGCGATAGCTTCTTGCCCGAAGGCGAAGGCTTTGATAATTTCGATTTCGGGAATTTCTTTGGCGCCGGCTTCCAGCATATTTATTTTATCTTTAGTTCCGGAAATGACTAAATCCAAAGCGCTTTCTTGCAGTTCTCCGTTAACCGGATTGACAACCAGGGCGTCTTTAACTTGTCCGACTCGGACAGCGGCCACCGGTCCGTTCCAGGGGATATTGGAAATGGAGAGAGCCGTGGAAGCGGCAATAACAGCGACGACTCCCGGATCATTTTCTCCATCGTAAGAAAGGACAGTCGTGATAATTTGCACTTCATTGCGCATGCGCGGATTGAAAAGCGGACGAATCGTCCGATCGACTACTCGTCCGGAAAGAATGGCGTCATCCGAAGGACGACCTTCTCTTTTAATGAAGCGGGAGCCTTTAATTTTTCCCGCGGCGTAGTATCTTTCTTCAAAATCCACCATCAGCGGAAAATAACCGCTGATTTTGGAAGCGCCTTGACTCATAACCGCTGTCGCTAAAACCACGGTATCGCCGTAACGGGCGGTCACCGCTCCGTTAGCTTGGTTGGCTAAAAGGCCGGTTTCGATTTCTAAAATCCTCCCGCCGATCTGGAGAGACCATTTTTTATGTTCCATGTGAACGTATCAGCCTTGCGCTAACGACGTTATAAACACGATGCTAATCCTGAAACTCGTAACTCGTAACTTATAACCTAAGAAAAATATTCTGAAGTTTTAAGTTTCAAGTTTTGGGATTCGGGAGTAATATTGTGTCTCCGACGCATTAGAAAAAGGCTTTTTATTAAGTTATTAAACATCTTTAGCTTACTTTATTTTGAGGAGTTTGTCAATAAAAAAAACACCGCGGGTTTTTTACGGTGTTTTTCAAATCAATTTTTTTATTGGGCTGGATTAACAGGCGTTGGAGACGGAGGAGCGGGAGTTAACAGTTCATTTTTGGAAAAAGCCAGATAACCGGGAAGGATAAGGTTGGCCACGGGAATAATCATTAAAATTCCCAGCCATTCCGGTTTTCCCAAATTCTTAGCAACGGCCATCCAAATTACGATGGCCGCTACGATATTGGCAAGGGGAATAAAAAATAAAATTATCCACCATAGCGGTTTTCGGGCGCACTGAATAATAAGAATAATATTTAAAATAGGAATCCAGGCGAACCAGGCGTTATCCGTTCCCGTTTTTTTGGCTATTTTCACCAGGCAAACAGCCATATAAATATAAATAAAAAGCGCGATAACCAGCAAAAACAGTAAAAGTCCGCCAAAAACGGTTAAAAGCAAACCGGCAGCTGCTTCGTCGAGCGGAATAGACGGAGAATTAGTATAAATAGTTTCCATTTTTTTTAAAAAAATTTAAATTAAAAACTTTTTCTTATTTTCGCTGATATTGGTAAAAGCGTCCACTCTTTCAATCAATTTAGAACTGGTGGATTCTTTGAAAGCGATGACTTCCACGCGGCAACCGGTGGTATTTTGAACGTATTCCACGACGGGAATATAATCTCCGTCTCCGGAAACTAAAATAATCACATCCAGGCTTTTAGACATTTTTATGGCGTCCACCGCGATGCCGACATCCCAATCGCCTTTTTTGGCTCCGCCGGGAAATATTTGCAGATCCTTGGTTTTAACTTCAAAACCTTGTTTTTCCATGGCTTCGAAAAATTTTTCTTCCTGGCCTTCCAGAGTTTTGATGCCATAGGCAATGGCGCGGATGAGTTTGCGATCTCCGACACCGTGGCGCAATAATTGACCGAAATTGACTTTTTTCTGATAAAGAACTTTGGCGGAATAGTAAAGATTTTGAATATCCACCAAAACACCGACCCGTTGTTCTTTGAAGATAGACATTTTTTTAAGGCGTAAAAACAGGTCAAACGGCCTGTTTTTATGTTTAAAGTTATTCTTTTAAATCAAGTTTTTTGGTCAATTTTTTGTAAGCTTTTTCGTCGGTCTTTTGCAGATACAGCATCAATTTTTTTCTCTTGGAAATCATTTTCAGCAACCCCCGGCGCGAAGTGAAATCTTTGGAATTTTTTTTAAGATGCGTGGTGAGCTTTTTGATTTTTTCGCCAAAAAGGGCGATTTGATATTCCGGCGAGCCGGTATCCTTTTCGTGCCTCTTGACTTCCTTGGTGACTTTTTCTTTTTGCTTGTTGGTGAGAGCCATGTTGTTCGGCGAAACGCCCGTTTCCTTCAAAAGATAAACCAGCGTTTGCTATTTAACTGTTTACAAAAATTAGCATATCACGGAAAAATTGATTTGTCCAGTGACTTGAGGCGTGTATGATATAGATGTTAAAAAAAGGAAACATTCCAGAATGGTTGACTAAAAGCTACTCGTATTATAGAATAAAAATATATGAGAATAAGACTTTTAGAAAAAGATTTATCACTACTTTTTTTAAAAACAAAAACCTCTCAAAAAAATGCAAGCTTAAACAAGCTAGCCAGCTTATTTAATGTAAACAAAAGGACATTGATCAATTGGAAAAGAGGAAAAACAACAATGCCTGAGTATGTTTTTAAAAGATTAGTTAAGCTTTCAAGGCTAGAAAGTCATAATTTTAGTTTTAAAATCCTGCCAGAATTTTGGCACATAAAAAAAGCAGGCAGAAAAGGAGCTTATGCCAGAATGAAATTATATGGAAACATAGGAACGCCGGAAGGAAGAAAAAAGGGAGGGCTTGCTTCAATAATTACTCATAAAAAAAATAATACGCTTTTTAATAATATTAAATCAATAAAAAGGCCGCAAAAATCCGAGAGATTAGCCGAACTTCTAGGTATCTTATTTGGAGACGGACATTTATCTGCATATCAAGCTAGTATTACAACAAATGCGAAAACCGATAAAGAGCATGCCATATTTACGCAAAAACTAATTGCGGAATTGTTTAGAATTAAAGTTTCACTAAAACTTAGAAAAAAGATGAGCGTTGTAGATATAATAGCGTCCTCCAGGCGATTAGTTAAGTTTTTAAATAGGGCGGGGATGCCCATCGGAGATAAAATAAAAAATAACCTGACCGTTCCCAGCTGGATAAAGCAAAAAAAAATTTATAAAAAAGCTTTTATCAGGGGTTTGTTTGATACCGACGGCTGTATTTATTTGGATAAGCACAGAATTAAAAGTAAACAATATAAACATCTCGGATGGGCAATAACCAGCTATGCGAGTAAATTAGTTATTGATATACTAGACATATTGAAAGATTTAGGATTTTCGCCGACTAACAGGGCAACGCAAAAATCAGTTTACTTAAGAAGGCAAGAAGAAATCCATAACTATTTTAAAAAAATAAAAACAAATAATCCAAAACACGGCAATCGTTTTATAAAATTTATTGGAGAGGTACCGAAGTGGTCATAACGGAGACGACTCGAAATCGTTTTGTCGCGCAAGCGGCGCGTGGGTTCGAATCCCACCCTCTCCGCCAATTGGGAAATGTCTTTGTTGGCTCGCCCTCT
>PEVT01000024.1 GCA_002780175.1 Candidatus Moranbacteria bacterium CG06_land_8_20_14_3_00_40_12
TTTTCCAACGCTCTTGACGGAACGATTACGG
The DNA here is from genome assembly GCA_002780175.1 of Candidatus Moranbacteria bacterium CG06_land_8_20_14_3_00_40_12. GTDB lineage: Bacteria > Patescibacteriota > Minisyncoccia > Moranbacterales > UBA2206. The sequence goes on from PEVT01000024.1 coordinate 32, forward strand.
AACAAATGCGGATTACCTCCGCCGGATATGTCGGCATCGGGACGACGGCGCCGGGATATAAATTGGATGTACAAACGGACGCGGCTTCCAGTTACGCGGCCAGTTTTTTCAATGACGGCGCCAATGTCAATCGCTACGGAATTCGCGTGCAGGGCGGAGCCGATGATTGTTCCACGACCGGAACCTGCAATTTTATTGATTTCTTTGACGGCGACGCGACTGCTTCGGGAGGAGTGAGAATCGTGACCGGAACCGTGGCGACTTACAGTCCTTCGGACAGCCGGCTGAAAACGGATATTTCCGACACGGCAATCAACGGAATGGATATTATTAACAGACTGCGGGTGGCTGATTTCCGCAGAACTTCCGGCGGAGACTTGGGGCCGCTGCAAACCGGTTTTATCGCCCAGGAAGCGCAAGAAATATTTCCCGCCATGGTTTCGCCCTCGCCGGACGGCTATTTGGCGGTGAGCGACGGCTTGCTGATTCCGGTTATTATTAAAGGGATGCAGGAACAACAGACGGGAATTTCGAATTTAGAATTTAAAATTTCGAATGAATTATCAAATTCCAATGAACAAATTGCGCAGTTAAGTTTGAGCTTGGACGGCAACGCGCTAACGATTGCCGAATTGGAAACGGATGTCAACGAACAGTTGACGATTATCGGAGAAGAACTCGATCGGCTCAAAGCGGAAGACCTGGCTCTTGACGCTAAAATCGCCGATATTAATAATCAATTATTATCGTTGACTACTTTGCAATCCCAAGTGGACGATCTTAAAGTGCAAAACGAAACCATCTTGAGTTTCTTGTCCATAACGGAAGGAAAATTCGATCTGCTCGATGGAACTTTGGAAGCCGAAGGCGTGGTGGCGGGAGCTTTCACCGTGAAAGTCAAGCCGGACGGCGAAGCCAGAACTATCGGCAAGTATATTATTTGTCCTCCGTTAATCGAAGTGGATGACGCAGGGAAATGCGCGATAGAGCAAGTGGATGAAGATAAGGACGGTTTGGATGATGAAACCGGAAATCCTTTGCGTGACGGCAAAAGCGAAGTTGTCAAGACCAAAGTTATCAAAAATAATTCCAAAGTTTTCATTACTCCCAAATCCGCCGTGGAACAGCCGCTGGCCGTGACTACCATAATCGAAGGGGAAAGTTTCACGGTGGAAGTTAAAAATCCGGTGACCGAAAGCATCGAGTTCGATTGGTTCGTGGTGGGCGAACAAGTGGTAAGCGAATCAGTTCCGGAATAAAACGGAGGACTGTCCTCCGTAAACATCTGTAAATTTAATACTATGTCAATCAAAAGGCCACAATTAGCCAATGATGAAATCTATCATCTTATTTTGCGAGGCGTCGGTGATTCGGAAATTTTTAAAAGCAAGGATGATTATTGGCGCGCAATTTTTTCTCTTTACGAATTTAATACCACCGAGCCAATCGAAATTCGCATTCAGCGTAAAAAGCGCCAAAATATAAAAAACGGAGGACAGTCCTCCGATGAATTATTAGATAAGAGAACATTATTGGTCGGAATTTTAGCTTTTTGTTTTATGCCTAATCATATCCATTTATTAGTAAAACAGAAATTGGAAAATGGCATCACTCAATTTATGAGAAAATTAGGTACTGGCTATGCTTATTATTTTAATAAAAAATATCAGCGCAAAGGTCATCTTTTCCAGGGAAGATTCAGAGCGGTTCATATTAAATCTGACGGGCAGTTAAAAGTCGTTTTTGTTTATATCCATACAAATCCAATTTCTTTAGTGGATTTCAAGTGGAAGAAGAAGGGGACGACGAATATAAAAAAAGCCATTAATTTTTTGGAAAATTATAAATGGTCAAGTTTTCCTGATTATATCGGTATTCAAAATTTTCCCTCAATAACAGAAAGAGAGTTTTTAATTGAATTATTGGGCGGAAAAAAAGATTGCAAGAAAGCTGTTTTAGATTGGATTAAGGGAAAGAAAGCAGATTTTAGATCCGTAGAGTTAGAATAACGGAGGACAGTCCTCCGTAGAGTTAGAATCTTCTTGCCAAATAGGTTTTTTGGTGTTAAATTTAAAAAGTAAACCTGTCCGCTTCCGGCGGAAATAATCTGTAATCATAAAATCAATGTCCACTCAAAAGCAAAGACACACTAAAGCCAGAAGGGATCGGGCCCGAAAAGAGCTGAAACTTAAAGTTAAAAAACTGGTTGTTTGTTCCCATTGCCAGGCTGAAATCATCGCTCATAAGGTTTGCTCCCAATGCGGCTATTATAAAGGCAAGGAAGCGGTCAATACGCTTAAGAAGATTAAGAAGAAATAATGTTCTAGATGTTCTAATGTTCAAAATGTTCAAGTTGCTCCAAATATTCAATTATAACATTATAACATTATAACATTATAACATTATAACATTATAACATTATAACCTATCACTATGGCAAACCGCCATCTTTCCCGTTCCATCGCCATGCAATCCCTTTACGAGTGGGATTTCAAAGGCCGGAAAAACGAACAGTTGGACGGGATTATTCAAAAAAATATCGCGGAATTCGGTCCGGGCATGGAAGATAATTCTTTTGTTTTTGATTTGGTGAAAAAAACGCTCGAGAATCGGACCAAAATCGACCAGCTAATCGAAAAATGCGCCCCGGAATGGCCGATCAATCAGGTGACACTGGTGGATCGCAATATCTTGCGTTTGGGAATTTATGAAATCTTGTTCGGCAATTACGAGGAAGTGCCGCCCAAAGTGGCCATCAATGAAGCCATTGAACTAGCCAAATCTTTCGGCAGCGAATCCTCCGGCCGTTTTATTAACGGAGTGTTAGGGACGATTTACCGCGAACTGGGCGAACCGATGAAGGATGATTTTTCCGGAAAAGAAAAAAAACCGAAAGAGAAATAGAATTTTTTAATTGTCATCTTGAGTGAGTCCCAAGTATTTGGGACGAGTTGAAAGATCTAATTATAAATTAAAATTTGACATTAGATCCCCTGCCTACCGGCAGGCAGGCTCGACAGGACTCGGGATGGCAGATAGTTTTATGATTGAAAATCTTGCCAAGAAATTAGGCATAAAATTTAATAATAACGGCCTGCTTAAACAGGCCTTAACTCATCGCTCCTATCTCAATGAAAACCGGGGCAAGAAAATGGAGCATAACGAGCGCTTGGAATTTTTAGGCGACGCGGTTTTGGAATTGGTGGTAACGGAATATCTATATCAAAATTATTCCAATCAGGAAGGCGAGCTCACCAATTGGCGCGCGGCGCTGGTGAACGGAGAAATGCTCTCTAAAATTTCCAAAGATTTAGGCGTGGAAGAATTTCTTTTGATGAGCAAAGGAGAAGCTAAAGATACCGGGCGGGCGCGCCAGTATCTTTTAGCCAACGCTTTTGAAGCGATTGTCGGAGCTATTTATCTGGACCAGGAAAAACAGGGTTTCGCTCAAGCCCGGAAATTTATTGAAAAAAACTTATTGGGAAAGCTTAAGGATATTCTTGAAAAAGAGTTGTATGTCGATCCCAAAAGCCGCTTTCAGGAATGTTCGCAGGAAAAAGCGGGCATCACGCCGTCCTACCAAGTTTTGGAAGAAAGCGGTCCGGATCATGACAAGCGTTTCGTGGTGGGACTGTATCTGCAGAATGATTTGATAGCTAAAGGCGTCGGACCTTCCAAGCAGGAAGCGCAAAAAGAAGCGGCGACGAAAGCCTTGGAGATTAAAGGCTGGTAGTGTTTTAGAAAAATAAATCCCAAGTGCCAAATCTCAATGCCAAATAAAATCCCAAAACCCAAACCCAAAAATTTCGACCTACTGGAACGAACAGCTAAGTTTGGAGAAGATACGATTGAATTTGTGCAAATATTGCCAAGAAATGAAATTAATAGGCCATTAATAAGTCAAGTTGTCAGATCAGTTACGAGCGTGGGTGCTAATTATATGGAGGCTGACGGAGCAGTGTCTAAAAAAGACTTTGAAAATAAAATAGGCCTTTGCCGAAAAGAATCTAAAGAAAGTATGCACTGGTTTCGCATGATTGCCAAAGCCAATCCCAATGAAAGTGAAAAATGCAGAAAACTCTGGAAAGAAGCACAGGAACTAGTCTGGATATTTTCCTCAATTATTAGCAATTCCAGAAATAAAAAAGATAAGTAAAAAATTTGATTTTAATTGGTTGGAATTTTATTGGAAATTGGCACTTAGAACTTGGAACTTGAATGGCAGATTGAGTTTTGCCTTTTTTTATTATATAATTCTAGAAGTAAGCCGTCATAGCTTTCAAGCTATTTTTTATTATGTTTTTCAAACGATTGGAAATCAGCGGTTTTAAATCCTTTGCCAATAAGACGACATTGGATTTTTCTCTTGCTTCAATTCGTCCGCCTGGACTTAACGAATCTGGCCCGCCCAAGCCCGGTAAGGCTGGCGGAAGCGCTTTTCCGTCCCGTCTGGATTCGACGAAACTTGCGCGAAGCGGGTTTTCTCCAGAGGCGCGAAAAAATACACTCACGGTCGTTGTCGGTCCCAATGGTTCGGGAAAATCCAACATTGCCGATGCCATTCGCTGGGCCATGGGCGAGCATTCGCTGAAAAGCCTGCGCAGCAAGAAAGCGGAAGATATTATTTTTGCCGGTTCGGGAAAAAAAGCCAGATTGGGCAGCGCTCAAGTAACATTGTCTTTTGACAATTCCAGCCAAAAAATTCCTTTGGATTTCGCGGAAGTAACTATCACCCGGAAAATTTTTCGCAACGGAGAAAGCGAATATTTGATTAATAATTCCGCCGTGAGACTGCAAGATGTGGTGGATATTTTGGCCAAAGCCGGAATCAGCAAAGAAGGCTACGCGGTTATCAATCAGGGAATGTCGGATGCCGTGCTCAATGTAACGCCTTTGGAGCGGCGCTTTATTCTGGAAGAAGCCGCCGGAGTCAAGCAATATCAGATTAAAAAAGAGCGCTCGCTGCGAAAATTGGATTCCACGGAAAATAATCTGAAAAATGTGGGAGCGCTGATCGCGGAAATTGAACCGCATTTGCGCATATTAAAACGGCAAACCGATCGCGCTCAAAAAGGCGAAGAAATTTCCCGAAAATTGAAAGAAAAACACACCCAGTTGCTCTCCTGGCTGTGGAAAAATTTTCAAGAAGAACGGGAAACTTTTTCCCGGGGAAAAAACGATTTAGGCGTCCGCATGATGAATGTTCAGCGCGAAGTGGATAAAATTTCCGATGAATTGAAAAAAGAATCGGACGGCGCCAAGCCTGATGCCCGAATGGATGAGAAAGAAGAGAAAAAATCCGCCGTAAGCGCCGCGATCAATCAGGGAGAAAAAGAGCTCCTGATTTGCGAAGCCCGGATTGAAATTGAAAGGGACAGGCTGCTCCAGAAAAAAATCATCCAAAGCTTGCCGGTGGATTTGGCTTATGTAAGGGAAAAATTGGCGGACATTCAGAAAGATCAAGACGGGCTTATGGAAAAAATGGAAGCGATTCGAAATCTTGAAGAATTGGCGGCGCTGAAAGAAACGGTGAAAAAAATTCGGGAACGGATTGAGATTTTGCGCCTGGACGCCGGAAAAGGCCATGTGGAAATTCGCGATGAGAAAGCGGAACTGGCTCAAAAAGAATCGGAAGCCAAGGTGCGCGACTGGGAAAAGGAAAAAAGCCGGCTTGACGCGGAATTGAATGAGCGGAAAAACGAATGGGAAAGCGTCAAAAAAGAAATTGCCGCGGCGGTCGTTGAGCAAAGAAGATCGCGGGAACGTTTTTTCGAACTGGAAAAAAAGCTCTATCAAAAGCAGGACGAACTGAATAAATTCAAAGATTGTTTCAACGAAGCCAAAATAAAATTGGCCAAAGTGGAAGTGCGCGAAGAAGATCTGATCGCGGAAATCAACCAGGAATTAAGAAAAAATCCCCAGGATTTAGAGTGGGACGGGCAGGCGGTGGAACGGGAAAGCCTGGAGAAGGAAATCAACCGGCTTAAATTCCAGTTGGAACAAATCGGCGGGATTGATCCTTTGGTGGTCAGGGAATACGCCGAAACCCGGGAACGTTTTGATTTTCTCACCAAAGAATCCGCTGATTTGGAGAAAGCCGTCTTGTCGCTCAAAGAAATCATCGTTGAAATGGAACAAAAAATCGATAAAGTTTTCGCCGCGGCTTTTGAAAAAATCAATCAGGAATTCACCAAATATTTCCGGATTATTTTCGGCGGAGGCAACGCGCACCTATCCAAAATTAATCTCAAATCTCAAATCTCAAATCTCAAAACGGTAAATGGGACAGAGGAAGAAGGCGAGACTTTAGAAGCAACTGATAAAGAAAATAAAAGCCAAGAAGACAAAAAAGAAACAGGCGTGGAAATTTTTGCCTGTCCGCCGGGAAAAAGAATCAGCCATCTTTCGATGCTTTCCGGCGGAGAAAGATCGCTCACTTCTTTAGCCTTGCTCTTTGCCATTATCGCTTATAATCCGCCGCCTTTTGCCATTTTGGATGAAGTGGAAGCCGCGCTCGATGAAGCCAATTCGCGCCGTTTTGGAAAAATTATCTCTGAACTTTCCGAAAATACCCAGTTTATCATAATCACCCATAACCGGGAAACGATGCGCCAGGCTAATTTGCTCTATGGCGTAACTATGGGCGAAGAGGGAATTTCCAAATTACTTTCCGTCCGTTTGGATCAGGTCGGACAAGACGGAAAAATTATAAAGTAGAGTCCAAAGTTTATAAAGTCGAAAATTCATAAAGTTATTGACAGCTTCGGGGTTTTAAGATAAACTTAACCAAGTCTGTAAAAATTGTTATTGAGTATTTTAAATTCATAATTCATAATTTCCGGCTATGCCAGATCTGGCGAAGCCAGACTAGATTCATAATTTATGCTTACGATCCGGTTTAACCGAATAGGGAAAAAAAATAAAGCCTTTTTCCGCCTGGTGGTTCAGGAACGCGCCATAGCTCCCGGCGGCGGCCATGTGGAAATTTTAGGCAGTTATAACCCGCATCTCAAAAAAGAATCTCTCAAATCAGAGCGGATAAAATACTGGGTGGCCAAAGGTGTCAATTTTTCCGATACGGCCTATAATTTTCTGGTTTCCCGGGGTCTGATCGCCGGTTCCAAAAGAGCGGTGAAAATGCCGAAAAAGCCTGCCCGCAATGCTACGCCCGCTCGCAGCGACCAGTCCGCAGAGCTTCGCTCAGCAATGCTGGCGGGTGCGGCGTCTTCGGGCGAGCAAGGCGTTGCAGGTGGGGCGGAAGTTCCGGTTGCGACGGAAAAATCAGCCGAAGCTAAAATCGAGGAAAAGAAAGCAGAAGTTCCTGCTGAAATAAAAAAAGAAGAAACCAGGAAAGAAGAAGTTTCTAAGGAAGAAGTGAAAGAAGAACAAAAACCCAAAGAAGCCGAAGAGAAAAAGATTGAAGTTGACCCCGTTAAATCCTCGTAAGACGAGGTCGCCGAAGGCGAATTTAACAGGGTTGACAAAAAATAGTTCTCACGTTAAAATATCTTAAGTAAAATAATATAGGATTTCCGCAGACAACGGGCGAAAAATTAAGTCCCGTCGAGGAATAAATGTCATTCCGCTTCGCCAGTCGGCGAATCAAGGTGACATTTAGCGCGTGTCTGCCGGAAAGCAGATTTTTGTTTTTTTGTCTCCGATTTATCGGAGCAACAAAAAAACAATCCCGCGCCAATTCATTTAAAAAACTTTTTATTTTATCAAAATTAAGCCGAAGGCGGCCACGAATACAAATCTAAAAAATAACTCTATTTTTGTTGGAATTGGCGCGGGATATCTCTCAATTTAATTAAAAATTTTATGCAAACCAAGCTACAAAAAAAATCTTTGATTAAAGATTGGTCGGAAAAAATTAAAACCGCCAAGGCGGTGGTCTTTGCCGATTTTAAAGGTTTTCCGGTCAAGGAAATGATGGCTTTGAGAAAAGAATTGAGAAAAGCCGGCGTGGAAATGAAAGTTTTGAAAAAAACTTTGATGAGACTGGCTTTGAAAGAAGCCGGAGTGGAAATGGATGTCAGAAAAATGGAAGGCCAGATTTCTCTCGCCGTTTCTCCGAAGGATGAAATCGCTGCGGCTAAAATTATTTTTCAAGCCGCCAAGGCCAATGAAAATTTAAAAATTACGGGCGGATTGCTGGGCCGGAAAGAAATGTCGGTGCCGGAAATAAACGCCATGGCCATCCTGCCTTCCAAAGAAGAATTGCTGGCTAAACTGACGGGATCGCTCAACGCCCCTCTTTCTGGCTTAGTGAATGTTTTAGCCGGCAACCTGCGGGGCTTGGTGCAAACTTTGCGGGCTATCGGTGAAGGTAAAAATTAATTTTTTAATAATTTAAGTTTAAGTTGTTAAATCTAAAAGCTAACAGCTAAAAACTAAAAGCTAATCAAATGGCAGAAGAAAAAAAACCCGCCCGCGATGCTTCGCGTAGCGATGCAGGCGGGGAAGTAGCGGTTCCGGAAAAATTTCAAAAGCTCGTTTCCGAAATTGAAAAAATGAGCGTCTTGGATTTGGCGGAATTGGTCAAAGTCCTGGAAGGAAAATTCGGCGTGAGCGCGGCGGCTCCGATGATGATGGCGGTAGGCGCGGGCGCCGGAGCGGCTGAAGCCGCCGTGGAAGAAAAAACCGAATTTGACGTGGAAGTGGTTTCTTCCGGAGCTTCCAAAATCAGTGTTATTAAAGTCGTCCGGGAAGTGACCGGCTTGGGGCTCAAAGACGCCAAAGACCTGGTGGATGCCGCTCCAAAGGTTATCAAAGAAAAAGTCGGTAAAAAAGAAGCCGAGGAAATGAAAAAGAAACTGGAAGAGGCCGGTGCTGCGGTAAATTTGAAATAAGAAAAAAACTTAAGTTTTTAAAACCCTCCAAGAAAAGAGGTTTTTAAATTTTTAAATGTATGCTGGGAATTTTCGACAGCGGAATCGGCGGACTGACTGTGGCGCGGGAAATCAAAAAAATCCGGCCGAACCAGCCATTGGTTTATTTCGGCGACACGGCGCGCTGTCCCTGGGGCGATAAAAAAGCCCGGACTATTAAGCGCTACACGGAAGAAATCACGGAATTTTTAATCGGGCGGGGGGCGCGGGAAATCGTCATAGCTTGCAACACTTCGGCAGCTTTGGCGGAAAAATATTTGCAAAAACGCTTTCCGTGCGTCCGTTTTCATAATGTCATTGATCCGGTTATCGCCAGAATTGGCGCGGAATTGAAAAATAATAAAAAATCTTTTCTGAAAATCGGGGTTATCGGCACGCGAGCCACCGTTCAAAGCGGAATTTTCAAGCGCCGGTTAAAAATTTTGGGCAAAAACGTTTCCGTGAGCGCCAGGGCTTGCCCGCGCCTGGTTCCCTTGATAGAAAAAGGGGAGACGGATAAAAAAATTCCCGGCTTAGTTTTAGCGGGATACTTATCCGATTTTCGGAAAAATCCGGTGGATTATTTAATCTTGGGCTGCACCCATTATCCTTTACTTAAAAAACCGATTCAGGAAATTTTGGGAAAAAAAATAAAAATAATCGGCTCAGATCGGGAAACCGCGCGGGCAATTGAAAAAAACATCCCGGCGGGCTTTAAAGCAAAAAGGAAAGATGTTTTTTATTTTTCCCGGTTGGATTCCCGCAAGCGGGAATTGATCCAAAAAATTATGGGCCGGAAAGTTTTAATAAAAGAAAAACCCTGGAAAGATTGATTTTTTCGCGACGTTAACCCCCTGTTTCTTAAGCATTAAAAACTTCTTTTAAGCGCTTGTTTAAAGGCAAATTGGCAGAGAAGGGAATTTCGACTTGACACCCGGGGAGATATATTATATATTGTAATTGTAAGTAGGTGATGGCCGCCGGTTATTTCCGGCAAATATGATCCGAATCGGAAAACTGGAAAGGAGGGACCCCCCCTATGAAGGTCTGAAAGTTCTATCTATCATCCCAAGGACCCAAGGCCGTTTCACCAAGCTCCGCTGAAAAGCTCAACATCGTTTTAGCTCCAATTCATTCAGCGGAGCTTTTTTATTTCCCGCGATCAAAAAATTTCTAAAAATAAAATCCCCGCTTCAGCCATTGTATGGCGGGCGGGGATTAAAGAACTGACGGTGTTTAGGCGGGCTTGGATTCCGGCGGCGTGTTTATACCCGTAATTTCCCTCAATTTTTGAATGGTTGCCTGCGGATTCTCCTTGTCATCCCGCAAATATTTTTAACAGAATACGGCAATTTTTTTCCACTTATGGTATAGACCTTTTATAACGCGGATTTCTTATAGTTAAAACATTCTGAAACTAGAACATTCTGACATTCTTAAGAATATCAGAATGTTGTGGTATAATTTGGTTAAGATATAAGTCGGTTAGGATAGAAGAATAAATAAAAATAAAATACAAAAAGCATGTTAGTTAAAAAAAGAAAAAGCGAATATGGAAATTTGTCGTTACCCCGGAAAAAATCTTCTAAACAAATGGAGCGGCATTTAAAAGGCGTATCAAACCATCGGCGGATTGAAATTCTTTTTTTGATTGCTGATAATAAAGGAATCTCCGTTGATGATATTTCCGGGAGGCTGCATTGCAATCTAAAAACAATTTCCAGCCATATTTGGCGGCTTTCGCAAGCCGGATTGGTGCGCAAAAATTATCAAGGTCGAACAGTTATTCACGAGCTTTCGCCTTATGGAAAAACTTTTCATAAATTTCTGGCGGCATTTCAACGTTCCGTTTAAAAAATGGAAAACAACAAAAAAACATTCTCACATTCTTGAGAATGTGAGAATGTCGTCAGCAGGGTTTTTATTGGGAAAATTTGGCTTTTTTCCTGATATTTTTGATGCCTCTGTTTTTAACTTTGCCTTCCAGGCGGGTGGCCCGGTGCAGATTGCCTTTTCCGATAATCCGGGAATCCCGCTTAAGGATATTTTTTTTCAGCATATTTTTTTATTTGGGATTATTTAAGATTTTTTGCTTAACATAAACAAATTATAGCAGTTTTTGAAAAAAAACAAAAAAACCTCAAAAAAAAGATTATAAAAAGTTGCTGTTGCGGGATGAAATATTATTATTTCTTGGAATAATCCACGGTTTTTTTAAGGCGCGGATATTATAGGTATGATAATTTGCCATATTCTTAATTTTGCCTTAAAATTATACGATGATGCTTGATACCGAAATAAAAAAATATGCCTTGGCAGCGCTAGCAATCCTCTTTTTGGGCGGAGCGGCCATTGGCTTTAAATCATGGAAAAACAAGCAGGAATTAGCGGAAAATTTTTCAAAAAGCGCTAATCAGGAAGAAGCATGTGAGGCTATTGAAGAAGAAATGCAAAATATTCCCAAGGAGCCTATCCAGGAATCGGAGGCGAACATAGAAATTAAAAAACCGGCGTCTATTGAATACTCGCTCCATCAAGACATAACTTCGACGGTTTTCTGGGTGGGAGAATCAGCCAGTGATGATAATGACGATATTTCTAATTCGCCTAGCGCCTGGGATGAGCAGTGGAAAAAGCATTACGGCGGAGTAGATAGTTCCACCAAAAGAGAAGGATTTTTACCGGGCAAATTTTGTCCCAAGGAAAATCCTTTTTACGTGGCGCTGCCTTATAACGACTTTGGAAAAAAGGGCCGGCATAAAGCAGAAATATTTTCTTTGGTTCCCTGGGCGAAAGACAGAAATATTCCGGAAGATTATTCGGTGCTCAAGAATCGCTGGATAAAAATATTGCATGAAGGGAAAGCGGCCTATGCCCAATGGGAAGATGTCGGTCCCTTTGAGGAAGATGATGAAGAATATGTTTTTGGCAGCGCATCTCCCAAAAATAAGGAAAATAAAAATGCCGGAATAGATGTGTCACCGGCGGTGCGCGATTATCTCGGACTTTCCGGCATCGATAAAGTTGACTGGCAATTTGTGGATTTTGCCGATGTTCCGGATGGCGCCTGGAAAAAGATCATAACCACATCGCAAGTTTATTGGAAATAATTTTTATTTCCGCCCAAGGCGGATGAACCCGCTGGTTAATACTTTGTAGCTTGCCGCAGAAATAAAGTCCGAAGTTTATTATAGATTTGACATTATTTATTAAACAGGATGGGAGGCTGTTTTGATACGAAGAACGTTTAGAATTAAGTCCGGATGAAATATATGCCGAAAGACAACTCTCATCATGTTTTTTACGACCACAGCCAGAAACGCTGGCGCAATTCCAGAAGAACCATGGCGGCGCTTGGAGCTTTTTTAATTTCGATTTTCATCGCGACCATTATCGGAATAATTATTCGTCCGATATTTCCCCAGCCTAAAATAGCGGAACCGCGTTCATTTTTTCGGGCAACTCCCGATTCTCCGAAAAACAATGAGGCGCAAGCCGCGGTTCCCCTGGCGGCCGTGGATACGTATCAAAAATTAACGCTGGCCAAATCCGCCCGTGCTTCCGAAAAAGTGGCTTCCCGGATGATGGCGTTTTATGTCAATTGGGACGATAACAGCTTCCGTTCGCTTGAGGAGAATATTGATTCGATAGATGAACTTATTCCCGAATGGCTTCATTTGGGAAAAAAACCGGGAACTTTTTTCCTGGATGATGAAACGCGCCAAGCGGAAACCCTCAACTTTATAGGGGAACGCAAACCGGAAATACGGATTGCGCCGCTCATCAATAATTTCGATCCGGAGACTCAAAGCTGGGACGGAGTCAAAGTTGCCGAACTGCTTAAGAATAATGCGGCCAGGAGCCAGCTTATCGCGTCCATCATAAAATTCATTTCGGAAAATAATTTTCAAGGCGTCAATATTGATTTTGAAAATATTCCCGATGAGCAGCAGAACAATCTGGTGCTTTTCATGAAAGAGTTATCCGGAGCGGCCAAGCCTCTGGGAATCGAAGTTTCCCAGGATATTCCCCTGGATGACGATTCGTTTTTAGTTAGATCTTTAGCTGACTATGCGGATTTTCTGGTGCTGATGGCTTATGATGAATATGTTCCGGGCAGTTCTTCAGCCGGACCCGTTGCTTCCCAAAAGTGGTATAACAATGGCATAGCGAAAAATTTTTCTCAAATTCCTTCCGAAAAATATGTAGTGGCGATTGGAAACTACGGTTATGAATGGGCCGGTCAAGAAATAGCGGGAAAAGAATTAACCTTTCAAGAAACGATGCGGGTCGCCAATCTGTCCGGATCCAAAATTACGCTTGATCCGGAAACCGGAAACACGGCGTTTAGCTATTGGGATAATTCAAATGTCCTGCGGACTGTCTGGTTTCTCGATGCCGTCAGCGCTTTCAATGAATTGGTTTCCGCCCAAAAAATCGGCAATCCGCAAGGATGGGCGCTGTGGCGCCTTGGTTCCGAAGATCCTTCCATTTGGAATGTTTTTCGGCGGCGCGACAAGCTCAATAAGGAGACCGCCGATAAATTGCAAGCGCTGGATTACGGATATGACGTGATGTACGAGGGAGAGGGGGAAATTCTTAAGGTCATCGAATCGCCCAAAGTTGGCCAGCGCGGGATAACCTATGAAGAAAATTCCGGTTTTATTTTGGAATCAACTATTATCGAAATACCGCATTCTTATGTTATTTCCCGGTGGGGAGCCGCGGCTCCGGGGGAAAAAAAGGTGGCGCTCACTTTCGATGACGGTCCGGATCCCAAAATCACTCCGCAAATTTTAGATATCCTTAAGGAAAAAGGCGTAAGCGCTACTTTTTTCACCATTGGCCTTAATACTAATTTAAATCCGGGCTTGGTCCAGCGTGCTTATAACGAGGGACACGAAATTGGCAATCACACCTACACCCATCCGAATATTGAAAAAATATCATCCCAACAGCTTAGATTGGAGTTGGATGCTAATAGCGCCTCATTGAGGGAGTTATCCAAAGAAAATCAATGTTGTTCCGTCCGCCGTATTCGGAAGATATCGAACCGGAATCACCCGCGCAAGTGCGCCCGATTGAATATACCAGCAATTTGGGATTTTATACCGTCGCGATGCATGTCGACCCTAAAGATTGGAATAGTCCCGGCACAAAAGCCATAATTGATCGGACAGTTGGCGGCATCACTTCCGGAGCGGGAAATATCGTGCTGCTCCATGACGGAGGAGGCAATCGCAGTCAAACCATTGCCGCTCTCCCGCAAATCATTGATACTTTGAAGAGCCAGGGTTATTCTTTTGTCACCGTTTCCGATCTAGCCGGTTTGTCCCGGGATGAATTTATGCCACCCATAGAGCAAGACGAGCAGCTACTGGTCAAAGCGGGCGGAATCGGATTTTATGCGTTAAAACTTTTGCAAGAAACAGTTATTATCCTGTTTTTCGCCGGAATAATATTCGGATCCATCCGGCTGATTTTTATCAGTATCTTGGCCATCATTCAAAGACCCTATTTCCAGGAAGTTCCCTGTAAGGGATTTATTCCCTGGTATAATCCGGAAGTGAGCGTTATCATTCCGGCGTTTAATGAAGAAAATGTGATCGCCAAATCGGTGACCGCGCTGTTGCGTTCCACTTATCGGAATTTCGATATTATTGTCGTGGATGACGGCTCCCGGGATGGCACTTACAAGGTTCTCGAAAATAATTTTTATCATAATGCCAAAGTTGGAATATTTACTCAGGCCAACGGAGGGAAGGCAAGCGCTCTTAATTTGGGAATTTCTAAAACTGACGCGGAAATAATCGTCGCTTTGGATGCGGATACCTTATTTCTGCCGGACACTTTGGAAAAACTGGTGCGTAATTTTGCCGATAAAAAAGTGGCCGCGGTAGCGGGCAACGCGAAAGTGGGGAATCGCTGCAATCTGCTGACGAGGACGCAGGCTCTCGAATATATTACCAGTCAAAACTTGGATCGGCGGGCGTTCGATGTGATGAATTGCATTCCGGTAGTTCCTGGATCAGTCGGTGCCTGGAGACGGGCAGCGGTTCTGGAAGTCGGCGGATTTTCCTCCGCGACGCTGGCGGAAGATTCTGATCTGACGCTCACGCTGATTAAAAAAGGTTATCGGGTAATATACGAAAGCGAGGCCTTGGCTTATACGGAAGCGCCGGATACGGTGGCGCCGTTTCTCCGTCAACGGTTCCGCTGGATGTATGGCACTTTTCAAGTGATTTGGAAGCATCGCGGAGCTTATCTTAAAAAAAAATACGGAGCGCTTGGGCTATTCGGGCTGCCCAATATGCTGATTTTCCAGATACTCTTTCCTTTATTTTCTCTGATTATGGACATCGCCTTGATATTCTCTTTTGTCTGGATCGGCTGGCGATATTCCAATCAGCAAGTGGATATTTCAATGACAAATGATGTTAAAAATATCCTGTTTTACTATTTTCTTTTCCTGATCATAGATTTCATAGCTTCGGTGGTGCCATTTCTCCTGGAAAGAAAAGAGAAATGGAGCCTGTTGCTTTTGGTCCCGCTCCAGCGTTTTTTCTATCGCCAGCTGCTTTATGTGGCCGCGATCAGAGCCGTCTTAACGGCGCTCAAAGGAAGGCTGGTGGGCTGGGGCAAACTGGTGCGCAAAGCCACGGCCGTAGCGGATTAGAGAAAATCAAACTCCCGCTATGCCGAATTATAAAAGTTTTTGAAAAAAACAAAAAAACCTCAAAAAGAGGTTTTGTCTGATTGATTATCATAAGCGATGCCGGAAACATATTTTAGGAAAAAATCAGCAGGTTTACATTTTTGATTCAAACCGATTCTATAAACAAGCCGGAAAAGATATTTTTCTATCCCCAAAAAGCTAACCTTTGATGTGTATGTATATGCGACACCCCGTGTCGCTTGGTTTGTGATCCGTATGGTATATATCGCAGATTTTTCCATCGAGCGTCACATCTTGAATAACTGGTTCTCCATAACCGCTTTTTAAATGAGGCGCTTCCTTGCCGGTAATTACATCATTAAAATCGCGGAGCCTGTCAAAAACTCCGGATTGTTTTATTTCTTTAGTCCAGAATTCCGTTCCCTTCCAAATAAATTTTTCGCTATTTTCCATCTCAATGCGATTTAATTATTACCAAGTTAATTATATCACAATTCCAGCCATCCCGTCGGGGTATAAAAAGAGGCTATATAAAGCCCTGAAAATCGCTGTTGACCACCGTAGACCGTGTTAGAACTGCTATTCAAGAAGCCACGGGATATATTTATTTACCAAATCTCGCCATTTAAATTTACGTTTTTTCTCTAAAAGTACTAATCTAGCCTTAAATAAAGCATCTTCAATCTCAATTTCTTTTTCAGCTCTGATAGCTATATTCATTACAGAGCCATTTTTTTGAAAAATGGCTATTTTCAAATCAGCTTTCCCGTCTTCAAGAAATGTGAATTTTCGAATATCCAGTCCAAATCTCGTGCACAATCGGATTTCCAAATTTCTCGGCATGAAAGTGTGTATTTCGTCAAATAAATCCAGATATACTGTTTGTCCCGGCAAAATATCCCTGCT
This sequence comes from Candidatus Moranbacteria bacterium CG06_land_8_20_14_3_00_40_12, assembly GCA_002780175.1. Lineage (GTDB taxonomy): Bacteria > Patescibacteriota > Minisyncoccia > Moranbacterales > UBA2206. The sequence goes on from PEVT01000024.1 coordinate 16,484, forward strand.
CTCATTGTCTAGATGTGTCCACTTCAATGGCACAGGAAGAAATCCGCTTCGTTTCTTTTCATTATCATAAATTTTTATTACATCAGCTTGTACATTTCTAGCCGTTTCATTTCCACGATTTTTTAAAACAATTCTCCAAACTACCAGAAGCTTTGTGGATTTATCTCCATGTTGCACAAACTTTTTAAAGTCTACAACTTTTAAATTTGCTTTGTAAAATTTTGATCTTAACCATTTTCCTCCAACAGCAATAAATAGGGCTGTTCCTGAAGCAATACTAGTGCCTATCAACGTGCCATATTGTTCTAAAAAACTTTTCTCCATATACATTAGGACATTATTTTTTTGTCGAGATGCGGTACAGCTTCTAAAAATTAAGCCCTGTCAGTATGCGGCATTACTCGGTTAAGCTCCTTGTATTTTTCTTGATGCTCCTCAATTTCCAATACATCGGGATGCTTGCAATAAAACCAAGACCTATAAGCAAATATCAACGCAGGTGTTTCCTGGGTTATTGATGTGTATAGGTTGCATGCATCGAGCAATAAGTATTCGGTTTGCAACGGAGCAAATTCAAGAACATCCTTCTCGTCTCGGTCGGCATGCTTAAAAAAGTTTTTCGCTTCATTTAGCTTTTTGGCAAGCTCTTTTTTTCTTTCCGGTTTTACTCTGTTTTTTACGCCCTCTATGATTGACTCTATTCCTTGCTTTTTCGCCAAATCATTCAGAATTTCATGAGCTGATGAAGTTAGGCTATGAATGACAACAATATCCGAATAACTCAAAAAATGCTTTATGGCGGATTCAAGTTGTCTTTTTCCAGCATCAAGTTTTGAAATTAGTACATACTTTTTTGACGAAGTATTTTCCATATATGTGAGGTGCTTATGTTTCCAAAATTCTATTTTTATATGTGCAAATCTAGTGTTTCCATAACTGATGGTTTTCCAGCAAACGATTAAGATATACTATTTATCGCTTCAGGCTTTTTAAGGTTTTTTCAATAACTTTTTCAGGACTTTTTTTCAATTGGTGCTCCCAAATTCGAATGATTTTCCACCCGCTTTTCCTATAATGGGCGTTGACCTCTTTGTCTCTTGCTATATTTCGTTCGATTTTGTTCTGCCAATATTTTTTGCTGGAGGTTGGCATTCTTAGATGTTTCTTGCAACCGTGCCAAAAACAAGAATCTAAAAAAATAACTGTTTTGTATTTTTTTAAAACCAAATCTGGTTTTCCAAAATATTTTTTTGAATTTTTACTATACCTAAATCTTTTTTTCCAAAGAGCTTTTCTAAAAGCGACTTCAATTTTAGTGTCTTTGCTTCTAACCGCGCTCATTATCTTGCTTCTTCTCTTTTTGGAAACTGTATCTGCCATAAACTATTCATTAAAAAGCTCGACTGGATTAATTTTGAATTGAAGCATTTTCGCCGAATCTCTCCCGTTGTCTCCGCCTTTTCTTTGCATTCCAATTTGTCCTATTTTCAAACTTCCTTGATCCGTTATTCTTATTTCTCCGCTTCCAAAAACATTCATAGCTTCATTTATTGATTTTAAAGTCCACGCGCTTTTGCCATTAACTTTTAAAATCACGAGAACCCAATCCGCAGAAAATTCTCCTCGCCCTTTTAATATGTCTGATACGACTAAAATTTTATTTCCTTCAAAAAATTTAATTATTTTGTTTTGATCTTTTTCATCCATTTCCGTCAAAAGCATCCTCCGTGAATCCTCAAGTCCACTTTTTGTTGGTTTTATTTCGCCAGTAAAAAGTTTTAAAATTTTAACCACATCCTTTGGAATGTTCCAAAGCTCGACATATTTATAAATCCACCTTTTATCAACCTGATTAAATCCTTGAGGATTGCTAACTAGTTTAACCTGTAAATTTTGTAAATCTTCCTGCGATTTTAATTTTATAATAATTCTTACCCTAACTTGAATATCGGCTTTATATTGGCCGCGAACTTTGACCGCTTTTACATATTCAATATCTGAAATTTCATATCCCATGGCTTTCAGCCATTTTTTTGCCACTTCGTCTTTTTCCCATTTATTGAAGCACTTAATAACATCATTTTCATTTTTAAATCCGCCTTTCGCGGTCTGCGAACCAAGCCTTATCAGTTTTTTCTTATCCATAAATTTATTCTTTGACATACTTTAATAAATTATTGCCAATTGATTGAATAGAGCTAACTGTCATAGCATTTCCTGCCTGACTTAATAAATAAATATCCGCTATTTTGCCTTTAACTTTTTCGGCTAAACTTTTTGGAAAACCTTGCAAAAGCAAAGATTCAAATCCTGATAATTTTCTAAATTTCCCTTTTTTAACATATAAAATTCCATGTCTGCCGGTTCTTAATGTTGGAACTTTATTTGTGTATAATCTTAAGTCAGATTGACGAGTATCCAAAACCAAGTAATCTTCTTTTAATAAATCTTCTATCTTAAAAAGCCCTTTATTGTATTTATTATTCAAAAATCTTAAAAATGTTTCATAAGCGCTTTTCTTTTCATCAAATTCGAGTTCACTATCATCAATTAAATAATTTTCGATTTTTGGAGTTTTTTCTTGCTTTGGCCATTCAAATTTTTCACTATTTTCTATTAAATCTTTTCTAATCCCCACAAAATAAATTCTTTCTCTCATTTGAGGAACGCCATAATGCAAACTGCTCAAAACTTTTGAAAAAACTTTATACCCAGTTTTGTCTAATTCTTCTAAAATTATTTTAAAAGTTCTTCCATTATCATGATTTGTTAATCCCTTTACATTTTCTAAAATAAAATATGGCAAATTTTTCGCGTTCATTATTTTAATTAAGCCATAAATAATTTGTCCTCTTAAGTCATTCATTCCTTTTCTTTGACCAATGACCGAAAAAGATTGACAAGGAAAGCCGGCAATCATTAAGTCAAAATCTGGCAAATCATTTGGATTTATTTTCATTAAATCGCCATAATTTTTTTCCTCATATCCAAAAAATTCTCTGTAGGTTCTTTCAGCGTTTTTATCTATTTCAGAAAATCCGACACACTCTAAGCCTAAATTCTGGAGGCCTAATCTGCCAGCTCCTATGCCAGCGCAAAAATCCATAAATTTTAATTTTTTCTTTTCCATATTTTTTATTTTAACACTATTTGCCTAATTTAAAAATACTAAGCAAGAAATTATGGTGATATTATATCACTAATACATATCACCGCAAGACTCTACCTGTGGATAACTTTTTGCAACAAAAAAGGCTTTTTATGAAAGCCTCTCTTTTTCGCAATTATTTTGATCGGCAATCTTTAATTTCTATACCGCCCTTGATTCTCTTAACTTTGACCTTTTGCTTTTCACGCCAGCCTAAGTTCTTGTGCATTTCAATGGGGATAGTGACTGCCAAACTGGTTTTTCCCACTTTGGTAATCTTTCGGATATTTTTTTCTTCACTTTTTCTTGTTGTCATATTTTTATTTTAATACTTATTCTAATACATATTATAATACTTATTTTCAATAAAAGGGAGTTCCTTCTTGCCGTCCGCGAATGGGTGGATATCATTCAGGTGCGATTAAGAATAAAGAAGTGGACAATAAAAAACAATGCTTTTGGCACTGTTTTTTTAATGACCCTTTTTCGATTTTTGAGGCTTCCAGGTCTCTCGATAAAAAAGTCTGACTGTTGCCCGGGTAGGATTCGAACCTACGCAATGGCGGTACCAAAAACCGCTGCCTTACCGCTTGGCTACCGGGCAATATTTATTCTATTTTCAAATTTTTCATAATTCCCAAAATCCATCCAAATATTTTTCTATTCAAATCGGTACTTCTTTTTATATCAATCCTTAACATCCCATGATAATTGTCTCCAGTATTTTTTCTAATTGTTTTAGGATTGTGATTTTTAAAATAAATCCTTTCAATTTTTGTATGTAGTAATTTTTCCCAGAATTTTTTAATCTTCTCTTTTTCGCCTGTCCTGTGCATGTATATTGAATATATGAAATCTTTTTTTCGCAGTCCACATACATCTTTCAGCCATTTATCAAACAGGAGCACCATTCCATAATCATAATTGCAAAATGACACTCTCTGCGAAACATTATGCGCTTTTTGTTTCGCTCCCTCCGCCCAGTATATTGCTGTTCCGATGAGCCAGAATTCTCTCGCGGAAATATTTCCGATTTCTTTTTTTGCGGCATTTACAGTGATAGATTCTCTGGAAATTCTAGCCTGTCGGCATGCTGCCTGTGCTTTCAACTGAGCCAGCCTTCTTTTTTCGGTCAATCTTTGCGTTTGTTTCTTGGCTATGCCTACACCTCTAAGCCAGAGCGACAGCGTTGATTTTGCAATAGGAACCTTAGCAAGAATTTCATTGTAAGAAAATCCTTTCTTTCTGAGTCGGATAGCTTTAATTTTCTCTTTTTCTTTTTTTATCATAAAACCACTGATGCTACACACATATCATACAACAATGGTTCGCTATTGTTAAGCTGCAGGCTTTATTTTTTAACAAGACATCTATTCTTCCACCACTTTCCCTCCCATGATTTCCAGCGCGGAATTAAGCAGGTCTTTCTGCGTGCCGGTTTTGTCGGCGGTCTGTTTGGTTAAAATCGGATCGCCGGGCTGGATGCCGGCTTCTTTGAAAAGCAGCGCTTTTAAGCGGATTTTAGACTGCAAAATATTACCAAGAATCTTTTCTACTGTCAACCGGTTGGCGGGATTGTTGAGCTTTTCTTTGTAAAAATCGTAAGGAGTGGCCAAAGTTATTTCTTGATCCGCGACTTTAAAAACCAGGCAGTTGGATAATAAAGCTTTCAAGGAATGATTAAACGGTCGGACTTCTTCCAAAAGTTTTTTCCAGACGCCTTTGACTTTATCCACGGTTAAATCCCCGGTGGAATACTCCATGGAAGTTTCCGCCGGTTGGGAAGTATTTTCTTCGCGCGCGGGCAGGGGATTGGAATTGCCCGGAGGACAAGATGCCGGAGTTTCAGCTATAATTTCCGGAGAATTATTTTTAGGCAAATTCGGCTGGAAAGCCACTTTGAATTCCGGAAACTTTCCGGCAGCTTTGATGGCGGCGATTTCCAAAGCCAGCTGGGGAAGCGCGAAAGCAGAAAGGCGGTTTTGCGCTTCCCAAAAAATGTTAACGGCTAAAATAATTTTTCCCACTTCGGTTTTTTCGGTTTGTTTCAGCATTTTTTCCAGTTCTTTTTCCGGGATTTCGCAGGAAAAGCAGGATTTCAAACGCGGGTTGATTTTCAGCAGCATCAGCTGGCGGAAATAATTAATGAGCGCTTTGGTAAAAATTTCCAGATCGTAGCCGTCGGAGAAAAGGGAATTTATTTTTTCGATCGCTTTTTCTGTTTCGCCGCTCAAAATCATTTCAGCGATCACTCCCGCCGACTGCCGGTCCGTCGCGCCTAAAATTTCCTCCACTTCCTGGACGGTTATATTTTTATACTCCAGCGTCATAATCTGACCCAGCAGATTTTCCGCGTCGCGCATCCCGCCTTCGGAAGCGATGGCGATCATTTCCAGGGATTCCGGGCTGATTTTGACTTGCTCGTTTCGGGCGATGGCCGCCAGCTTTTCGATGATGTTTGGAATCGACAAACGGCCAAAATCAAAGCGCTGACAGCGGGAAATTATGGTTTCGGGAACCTTATGAATTTCCGTGGTGGCTAAAATGAAAATAACGTGAGCGGGCGGTTCTTCCAGAGTTTTCAAAAGAGCGTTAAAAGCGCCGCCGGAAAGCATATGCACTTCATCAATAATGTAAACTTTGAATTTGAGCGCGGTCGGCGGCAACTTCACGGCTTCAATAATTTCCCGCACATTATCCACGCCGGTGTGGGAAGCGGCGTCAATTTCAATGATATCCAAAGAACGTCCCGCGGTGATGGCGAGACAATTAAAACATTGGCTGCAAGCCTGGACATTTTGCGGATTTTGGCAGTTGATGGTTTTAGCCAGAATGCGGGCGATGGAAGTTTTGCCGGTGCCGCGCGGTCCGGTAAAAAGATAAGCCTGTCCCAGGCGGTTATTTTTAATGGCGTTAAAAAGCGTCTGGACAACGTGTTTTTGTCCGACGACATCGGCTAGTTTTTGCGGGCGGTATTTGCGATAGAGGACCTGGCTCATAAATCTTTCTTTATTGTCATTCCCGCGAAAGCGGGAATCCAGTAAATTAATTGGTTTCTGGATCCCGCATCCCATGCCTACCGGCAGGCAGGAAGTGCGGGATGACAAATTGGGTTGATATTAAATTAAATTCTATTTCCTCGTAATCTTAACACTCTTTGTCAAAAATAAAAACTTCCCCCCGGGAAAGTTTTATGTTCCAATATCGAGCCCCGCGACTTTGTGCTGGCGGTTTCCGATATTTCTTCGGCGAAATCCACCGAAGCCTTTCAAAGTTCGGACTTATGTCCGGAAACTTCCGCGCCGGCGAATAAAACTTCAAACCCTTTTTTCAAAAACAACAAATTTATAACCTAGAAAATTCCAGACCATGCCGGCCAGGCTGCCGGCCGCCCCCCCCACCAGCCCCCATTGTTCGGAGCTAAATCCGGCCAACGGCGGCGCGGAACGGAAAATTAGCGAAGCGACAACAACATTAAACAGCAGTCCGATCAGGCTGACGGTAAAAAATTGAATAAATTGAGACGGGGATTTTCGCGCCGCGTCCTTTTGCGAAAAAGTCCAATATTTGCTCCAAAAAAAACTGTTAATGTTCGCCAGAATGAAAGATAGGCCCTTGTAAATCGAGTAAAAAGTAAGAGTGAATATTCCCGTATAAATTGAATCTTCCGCCGGCGCGCCGAAATTTTTGGCAATCAAGATAATCAGCGTCAATATTCCCAGATCCACCAGAGTGTTCATTCCGCCCACGATTACGTATTTAGCCAGTTGCCAGATAAGCGCGAAACGCGTTCCGATTTTGTGAGCCAGCAGCATTCCCAAAGAAGCGGCGATAAGGGAAAAGGGAACCACAAAAAAAGCCAGCGCGTTAAACAATTCAGGCTTGGCGACTTTAAGAACGGGCAACAATAAAATTCCAATTAAAAACCCGGCTCCCAGGCTGAACCCCAGATCTTTTTTGGGCATATTTTTTTTATTCTTCCTTTAATTCTTTTTTTAAATCTTCCAGATCAGGCATCCATTCATCGATAACCGACTGATTTTTTTTTGCGGAAATCTCTGCTTTGGGGGATTCATTTTCGCGGATTTCTCTCTGGCGGGCGTTCGAAAGAATATTTTCAATGGCGCCCCAATCGGAATCGATATCGCGGGGAATAATCAACGTCACCTCATCGCCCGGAGCCACTTTGAAGTAAGTGATGGAAGCCAAAAGAACGCGGAAAGGTTTGTTTTCCGCTAAAACGAAATAGTTGCCTTCGCCGTCCTGATTGACTATGCCGATAACCCGTTTTCTTTCAGCCGGCCCGATTTGTTTATAAATGAAAGATCCGTCGGAAGTGATGGTAAGTTTTAAAATATCTCCTTCAACCAATTTTGATTTGGACGCGTAATTGGCCGGAACCGGATATTGTTTTCCATCGGTGCCGATCATAATCTGTCCGTCGAAAGTTCCTTCCGTGATTTTGCCGTCTTCATTCTCCGCGCTGGTTTTCTTTTTGCGTCCGACTTTTTTCTTGCCTTCCAGTTGTAAAAGCATGGATTTGGCTCCTTGCAGGGTTTTTTCCGCCGCGTAAATCATCTCCCGCAGCGATTGAATCTTCTCGCTATTGTTTTCTTTTTCTTCCATCTTTATTGTTTGTTTTTTTGAGTTTTTATTTTACCCCCGTCCTTTAAACATTATACAATCAAATCCGCCAGACTACAAGTTGTGGATAAGTTTATCCCCCACCAATTCTGCTAAAATTTGTTTGCTAAGCTAAAAATTATCGCTGGTATAACCTAGCACTGGGCGACGCCTGGCCCGAATAGGGCCGGGCTATTCGCCCGCGGCGTCGCCGGTAAATTATTGGCAGAATTGGTGGGGGATTGGGCGATTGCCAAAAGGGTGTATAATTTAAAATATCTGTCATTACGAGGAGTCCCAAGTATTTGGGACGACGAAGTAATCTAATGATTGAAAATTATCTGCCTGCCGGTAGGCAAAGATTGCCGCGCCCTTTCAGAGCTCGCAATGACCTAAAATAAAGTATGAAAAAAATAATAATTTTTATCTTAATCCTGGGTTTTTGGGGCATAATATCTCAATCGGCTAATGCGGAAATTACTTCAGAAATCATCGACAGTTTCGACGCGGAAGTGGAAATAAACGCCGACGCGAGTTTCAAGGTGTCGGAAAAAATTCAATATGATTTCGGCGCGGCTCAAAAGCACGGGATTTTCCGCGATATTCCCGTAAAATACCAGGCTCGCGGCGGCAATTATAATTTGCGCGTGAGCGGCGTTTCCGTTACGGACGAGCGGGGCAACGGATATAATTTTACCGTTAGTTATCCCGGCGATAATTTGGAAATAAAAATCGGCGACGCGGATAAATGGGTGTCGGGGAAAAAGAATTACGTAATTAATTACGTAATTCGGCGGGCCATCAATTATTTTGATACTTACGACGAATTTTATTGGAACGCCACGGGAGATAAATGGCCGGTGGCTGTCAAAAAAGCCGCGCTCCGGGTTTCTTTGCCGCGGGATGTCGCGGACGAAAAATTAAAAGGCGAATGTTTTGTCGGAGTCTTTGGCAGCGCGAAAAAATGCTTTAGCCGTCTGGAGGATTCGGCCGGATTTTTTTCCACCAACAGGGAATTGGCTCCCGGGGAGGGAATGACGGTAGTTTTCGGGTTTCCCAAGGGCGTCGTGCATGAACCGTCTTTCGGAGAAAAATTTTGGGAAACGCTCAAAGACAACGGCATCCTGTTTTTGCCGCCGCTTGTTTTAATTTTTATGTTATGGCTCTGGCGGAAAAAAGGCCGGGATCCGCGAGGGCGGGGCACGATTATCGCGCAATATGACACGCCGGACAAGCTCACGCCTCTGGAGGTGGGAACGGTGGTGGATGAAAAAGCGGACAAAAAAGACATTTCCGCGGAAATTATCCATCTGGCGGTCAAGGGTTATCTTAAAATAAAAAAGACGGAAAGCAAGATTTTATTCATTACCACGACGGATTATGTTTTGGAAAAACTGAAAGAGGCCGATAATCTGGAAAACGATTTTGACCAAAAATTAATGGCCGCCCTTTTTGACGGGAAAAACAGCGCGCGGCTTTCCGATTTGAAAAATGTTTTTTATAAAAGCTTGAAGGAAATCAACGAAAAGATTTATGCCGGCGTCTGCGCGAAAGGCTATTTTCCCAAAAGTCCCGAAACAGTCAGAAAAATTTATCTGATAACCGGAATGCTGATTTTATTTATAGGAATGTTTTTCGGCAGTTTTTGGGGAACTTTAGGCGTCGTCAGTTTTATTCTTTCCGGATGTATCGTGATGATTTTCAGTTCTTTGATGCCCCAAAAAACATTGAAGGGT
>PEVT01000029.1 GCA_002780175.1 Candidatus Moranbacteria bacterium CG06_land_8_20_14_3_00_40_12
ACCTTTAATACCAGTATATTTGCAATGAATTTTGTGAAAAAACGGCATGTCTCTATGACCTCATAGAGTGCAATATGTTAATGAACTTACACACAATGAAGGAAAGGTTGACTGAATTTTGGAAAAAATATGAAACCAAGGTAATTCTTTTGGTCGGGTTGGTTTTGGTCGCGTCAATCGCTTTTCAAGGCGGATATCTCAAGGGCCGGGCGTTGCAGGAAAGCCCTCTGGTTATCGAAAAAACCGCCAATTGCCCGAATTCTTCAAAGGCCAATGAACCTAATCAGCCTAAAACAGAGGCGGTTGCCAATAATCCGCAACCGGATAATAATCAGGGAGCTAATGAAAATAAAAATTGCGCTTTCGTGGGCAGCCGAAATTCCAATAAATATCATCTGCCATCTTGCCGATATGCTAAAACCATCAAGCCGGAAAATTTAGTCTGTTTTTCCTCAAAAGAAGACGCCCAAAAGCGGGGATACCAGCCGGATGCCAATTGTATCAAATAATTTTTTTTGTTTAAATTTTAATTTTAAAATATGCCAAATAAGAAAATAATTGCCATCTCTTTGGGCGGGTCGATAATCGTGCCGGATGAAATTGACTGGAAATTCGTCAAAAAATTCAAAAAACTGATCCAAAAACAAATAGCCAGGGGATATAAATTTATCCTGATTACCGGCGGAGGAAAATTAGCCCGGCGCTACCAGGAAGCGTCGCTTAAAGTTTCGCGCAAACTGACGGCGGACGACCAGGATTGGCTGGGTATCCACGCCACCCGGATGAACGGCCATTTTATCCGCACGATTTTCCGCTCGGATGCCCATCCGGTTATCAACACCAATCCCAACGATCTGGATAATTTTTATGATTTCAAGGAAAATATTTTGGTGGCGGCCGGCTGGCGGCCGGGCTTTTCCACGGATTACGACGCGGTTGTTCTGGGAAAATATTTCGGAGTCAAAAAAATCATCAACCTTTCCAATATTGATTATGTCTATGATAAAGATCCCAAAAAATTTCCCAAGGCCAAGAAAGTGGAAAAATTTTCCTGGGCGGAATTTAGGAAATTAGTCGGAGACAAATGGAATCCGGGGCTGAACGCGCCTTTTGATTCTATCGCTTCCAAGATCGCCGATGAAAACGGGATGGAGGTGGCCATTATGAACGGCCGCGACTTAAAAAATCTCGAGAATTATCTCAATGGCAAAAAATTCAAAGGCACGACCATCAGCTGATTTTACGGATGGGCATTTTCCGGTTTTTCATCAAAAACCAAACGGTGGCATAGGCTAAAAAGGCGACGACTAAAGCTGCTAGCGTAAAACCAATGGCTAGCGGCAGAACGATTTCAAAAAAGATATACTTGCTCAAGAAAAATTTATAGCCTAAATGATAATTAGCCTGGAACTGGGCCACTAAACTTGAATAATTTTCTCCGGAAATCAGGGTGCCGATTTCGGCTGCTAGAGGCAGAATAACCGCGGTGGACCACATATTGGTGGCCAAAGCTCCGGAAGTGGCAGCCAGGCGGTTAAGACCGAAAATTGAAGACAGAATAAGACTCATAGTGACGCCTTCGCCCGGAACAATTCCCAAAAAGACTCCCAAAGCAAAACCCAAAGCGATTTTGTGAGGCGTGTCATTGATGAGGAAAAATTTCCGGACGGAAGTCTTTATTTTGGCTGAAAATAATTTCAAATTTTAGTTGTTAGATATTAGAGTGTTGTTTGCATTTTTATCAATTTACGCGAACATTGTCATCTTGAGCTTGCTTGCCTCGCCGAGTCGAAGCGGGTCGAGAGATCTAATTAGATTTCCCTTTCGCTCGGATTTGACGCATTCTTTAATCGTTATTTTTCCCCTTTTTAATTGTCAAACCGCGAGTTTCTTTGTCAACTATTTTGGCTTTATCTAAAGCCTCTTTGGCTTCCAAAGGCAAAACGGCCAGAATATTGCGTAGCGCGATACCGTCAACTTTAAGCACATTTTCCCATTTATCCAAAGGCTCCAGTATTTCCCGAATTCGTTTTTCGTCGTATTTATAGGTCTTGCGCAAGGTTTGAGCAATCAGGCCGTTTTCTCCGAAAACGCGGCTGACGCCCTCCTGATCCATATAGCGGAGAATTTCTTCCTGGATTTTTTCCAGGCGATCTTTAGTGATATTGATGGCGGATTTCAATTCAATATATTCGTTGATAGCCTGATTAACAGTCTGGCTGTCGATTTTACGCGATTCTTTAAATTTGTGCTTCCACATCGGACAAAGATTTTGATAGCCGCACCAATCGCAAAGAGGGGAGAGGTTGGGAGCGAATTTTTCCGATTCGATTAGTTGAATGATATCTAAAAATAAGTCTTCGCTTTTTTGGAGCTGTTCCGGCGTCCGGCGCGAAGAAAGTTTCACTCCGTGCTTGAGATAATACAAGCTCACCGTGATTTTGTCTAAATTGGCGATTTCTTTCGGATAGCGGGAAAGAAAAGCTTTTAAATAGATGGACAGCTGGATATCCTGATCGACTTTTTCTTGAGTGGGCATTTTGCGGGTGGTTTTGTAGTCGATAATTTCATAGCCGTCGGGAGTTTTATCGATGCGGTCTATGATTCCGCTGACAATATGGGTTTCCGGCTGTAGAGCGCGATCACTAGCGGCTGGTTTTGCATGACCGATGGTGATTTGAAAGCGCGATTCCAAATCGATGATATTGGCGTCCGCCGGGTTATTTTTTTGGTAGTAGTTCTCCAGGATTTTTATGCCTTGGGAAAAAGCCGAACGTTCTTCTTCGGAGGAATCAAAAACGGCCGGATTCCAGGCATTGCTGAAAAATTCCATCGCTTGTTCCAGATTCGGAAAAAGGATTCCCGGCTTATGAATAAATTTCATCGTGGAGTGGATGGTGGTGCCAAAAACCGCCTCCTTGGATTTGGGAGTCCTGATTTTGTCGATTTCCTGAAATTTGTATTTAAGCGGGCAAGTCCGGTAGGTGTCTAAAGCCGAATAAGAAAGACGCATGGATTTTTAGATTAAGTTCTTTCTTAAGTTTAAGCTAAAGAGAAAAAGGGGTCAATCCCGCGCTAAACTTTGTCCCGACTTAAGTCGTATCGGCACCCAAGGTGCCAGCACAAAGTTAGTGCGGGACAAGTCCCATGCTAACTTGGTGCCGCAATTAAAAAATGGTATACTAAACTTGTTTTGTTTAAATCTTTATTTAAGCCTTAAAACTTAAACTAAAAAGGAGGATTTGGGACATATCCCCAAAGATTAATCCATCTTATTTTTTAGTCGCGGGAAAAGATTATGTTTAAAAATGTCTCGGATCCTAAGCAGGAAGAAGCGTTTCGTTTTGGAGTTTGCTGTTTTTTGATCGTTTTTTTAACGATCGTAATTTCTCTCTCTATTGATTTAACCCGATGATTATTTTTAATGGAAAAAATTTAGAACCGATTATCCGTTATCTGCGTCCGTATAAAAAGGCCATCTGGCTAACGGCGTTCTTTGTTTTTGGAGAAAATATCATTTTGCTCATCGCTCCGGTTTTATACGGAAAAATAATCGATCTGGTGATCGCTCATAAAAAATTTACGCTGCCGGTAATCCTGTTTTTAGCGGCGTGGATTTTTTTGGATCTCATCAAAGAATCGTTTGTGCGGATCCGCTATCGGAAATCGCAAAAAATCGCTTATCTTTCTTCCCAGGACCTGATTACCGGTTCGATTAAATATCTTTTAACGCTTCCCTTAAGTTTCCACCGGAACAAAAAAGTCGGCGAAATTATCCAGCGTTTCAGCCGGGCGGATCAGTATCTTTACAATTTCGTGGAAGACGGGCTTTTTAGCGTCGCGCCCAATCTGATTTTTTCTTTTTTAGCCGTAGGCATCATCGGCTGGGTCAATTGGAAATTAGCCTTAATTTATATCGTTTTTATTTCGATCTATATCTTTTTAGTGGTGAAAAAAACCAATCCGATTGTGAGTTATCAGAAAAAAATCAATAAAGTTTTTGAAAAAACTTATGGAGATATTTTCGATCGGACGATTAATATTGTCGCCATCAAATCCAATTCGGCCGAAGAGCGGGAGCATTGGCGTAATTTGAAAAATTTCCGCAAAGCTTTTGGCTTTTTTAACCGGCAGATCGCTCTCTGGATGAACCTGGAAATGTGGAAAAATTGGATTTTTTCACTGGGTTTTTTGGTTTTATTCATGGCGGGCCTGTATCTGGTGAGTTTGGGAGAAATGACAATCGGCCAATTTGTGATGATCCTGGCGTATGTCAACAGATTTTCTCTTTCAGTCTATTCTTTGGGATTAAACTACAAAAATTTGCAAGAGGGGATCGTGACTATCAATCGCGCCCATAAAATTTTTGAAGAAATCCCGGAAAATTATGGGGATGAAAAAAGCGTGGCTATGAAAAATTGCCGGGGCGAAGTGGAATTTAAGAATGTTTATTTTTCCTACGAAAATAAAACAATTTTGGAAGACATCAGTTTTAAGGCTGGCGCCGGAAAGATGATTGCGATTATCGGAAAAAGCGGCGAAGGGAAATCAACTCTGGTGGATCTGATTTCCCGCTATATTGTTCCGGAAAAAGGCAGTATAATTTTAGACGGCGTGGATATGGGTAAAATCAAGCTTAAAGATTTGCGCGATTTGATTGCCATCGTGCCGCAGGAAGTGATGCTTTTTAACGACACGATAAGCAGGAACATCCTTTATTCCAATCCGGAAGCCACCAAAGAAGATGTTTGGCGGGCGGCGCGACTGGCTAATTGCGCGGAGTTTATCGAAAAAATGCCGAGAAGTTATGAACAGATGGTAGGCGAGAGGGGAATGCGGCTGTCAGCCGGCCAAAGGCAAAGAGTTGCCATCGCCCGGGCGATTTTACGCGATCCCAGGATTTTGATTTTGGATGAAGCCACGAGCGCTTTGGACAGCGAATCGGAAAAATATATCCAGGAGGCGTGGGAAGAAGTGAAAAAAAATCGCACTACTTTCGTGATTGCCCACCGCCTAAGCACGATCAGGAAAGCCGATTTGATTTTGGTGGTGGAAAAAGGCCGAATTATCGAAGAAGGCGATCATCAGGAACTCGTAGAAAAAGGCGGAGTTTACCAAAAATTAAGCGAACTTCAGCAATTAGGCGTATGATTTTTTCCAATCTTTTTCAATATTTTAAAAAAGAAGGTTTTTCGTTTGCTTTGTTTATTAAATGCGAAATTTGACTTTTTAACGGAAGCTGATTATAATAAGAATACCTACTAAAATAGTAGGATTAATAAGGCTACTCTTATGAAATTCTCCACTCGGGCCGGATACGGCCTGCGCGCCATGGTAAATCTGGCAAAAAATCATCCCCGGCGGAAAAATCTGCAGGAAATCTCCAAAGAAGAGGGGATGTCTTTAAAATATCTGGAGCAATTATTCAGAATTTTAAAAAAAAATAATTTAGTGGTTAGCCGAAAAGGAAGAGTGGGCGGTTATGTTTTGGCGAAAAATCCGAAATTCATCAGAGCGGGGGAAATTATTGAAATTATGGACGGACCAATCGCGCCGATGGAATGCGCCGGCGGAAGGTGCGACATGAAATGTTCCTGCGCGTCAAGCGTTGTTTGGATAAAACTCCGGCAGCAAATAAAAAAAACATTGTATGGGATTAAATTAAGTGAATTAATATAATTGTATAACATACAACCTCCATGAACAGAATTTACCTTGATTACGCGGCGACCACGCCGGTGGATAAAAGCGTCTTAAAAGCGATGCTGCCTTATTTTTCCCAAAAATTCGGCAATCCGATGTCGATCCATTCTTTCGGTTATGAGGGGGAAGCGGCTGTGGAAAAATCCCGAAAAATAACAGCGGATTTTTTGCATTGTCTTCCCGACGAGGTGATTTTCACTTCCGGCGCCACGGAAAGCAATAATTTAGCGATTAAAGGTTTCAGTAAAAAATATCATTTCAGCCAGCCGGGAAAAAAACATTTTATCCCGCATATCATTACAACGGCTTTTGAACATCATTGCGTTTTGAATTCCGTTAAATTTTTAGAAGAATCCGGTCAAGCTGAAGTAACTTATCTTCCGGTATATAAAGACGGGATTGTTAGGGTAGAGGATGTTAAAAATGCAATCAGGGATAATACGAGGTTTATTTCCATAATGTATGTCAATAATGAAATCGGAACTGTCCAACCGATAGAAAAAATTGGCAAGCTGATAAAAGATATAAATAAAATTCAATCCCGCCTTGGCGGGACAGAATTCAAAATTCTATTCCATACCGACGCGACGCAGGCGATTAATTATTTTAATTGCGATGTCCAAAAGCTGGGGGTGGATTTATTGTCCCTTTCCGGGCATAAATTTTACGGTCCTAAAGGCATCGGCGCGTTGTATGTTAAAAAAGGATCGTTTATCAAAAGAATTCAAGACGGAGGAGATCAGGAATTTGGAATGCGAGCCGGAACGCATAATGTGCCGGGAATTGTCGGATTGGCTGAAGCGCTGGCCGGAATAAAAACGCAATCCCGAGGATTTGGGACAAAAATAAAAATTATGACGTCGCTGCGCGACTATTTAATTAGCAGAGTTCTCAAGGAAATTCCGGAGGTAAAATTAAACGGATCCAAAAAATTCCGTTCTCCTAATAACGCCAATTTTTCTTTGGCCAATGTGGAAGGGGAGAGTCTGATTTTATCCTTAAACAGGGAAGGCATCGCCTGTTCGACCGGTTCGGCTTGTTCCACGGGCAGTCTGGAGCCTTCGCATGTGCTTTTAGCCTTGGGACTGCCTCCGGAAGAAGCGCACGGCTCTTTGCGAGTTAGCTTGGGGAAAGATACAACCAGGAAAGAAATAGAAGTATTTATCGAGAAATTAAAGAAAGTTGTTAAAAAACTAAGAAACATATCAGGAAATGTGCTTAAAGAATATAAATAATTAAAATAAATCCCAATGACAAAATCCCAATGCCAAATAAAATCCCAAATCTAAATTTTAAAAATTTGGATTTTGAAATTTATTGGAAATTTGGATTTTGAATTTTTAAAATATATGTATTCCAAAAAAGTTATCGAACATTTTTCCCATCCGCGCAATCAGGGGCGGATAAAAAATGCTGACGGCGTAGGCATGGTCGGCAATCCGGTTTGCGGAGATTTGATGAAGATATACATCCAAGTCCAAAAAAACATCATTAAAGGCATTAAATTTGAGACCTTGGGCTGCGCGGCGGCCATTGCGACCTCATCAATGATCACCCAACTGGCTAAAAACAAGCCGCTGGAAGAGGCGGAAAAAATCACCCGGGGGGATGTGGCTGAATCTCTGGAAGGTTTGCCTCCGCTGAAAATGCACTGTTCCAATCTGGCTTCAGACGCGTTGCGCAAGGCGATAGCCGATTATCGGAGCAAAAAAATAAGAAAAAAATAAAAAAATAATCTTTTTGAGGTATATTTTTACCGGCTGAAAGAGCCAGTTTTTCTTAGAGGGGAGGGTTGGCGCGCTCCAGATAGAGCGTCGCACAATGATACTTTCACGACTCTGTCTTTCCAAAAAGATTACTAAGAAGCTTTAAATAAGCCTGGATTTATTTATTTTCGCCCTCAAGGAGTCCGGAGCCTGTTTTGGGGTTTTAAAATCTTTTAAGATTAATTATTTTCCCATTAAAAAGTAATTTATTTTTTCTATTTTCTCGCCGCTCAATTATTCTGTTTTTTCAATAATCTTCCGAATAAATAAAATACAGAATTTTTTTAATAATGTTTGTTTTTTTTAAAGCATTGCGCTCACTTCTCCCCTCTTATCGAGGGTGTGAAAACGGGTCTGTTTTTCAGAAAATATTTCTTTATTTTAAGTATCTTTTTGGACTAACAGACGCTCCGGTCGGGATCATCAAGCCGGAAACATATTTCGACTCGACAGTTTCAAAACTTTTTTTATCAAAGACGGAAAAATGCAGATGGGTTCCGGTGGAATATCCCGTTGTTCCCATTGTTCCGATTTTTTGGCCGGCTTTTACATTGTTGCCCTTGGAAACAGACTTGCTGCTTAGGTGGCCGTATAAGGTAACTAATCCGTCGTTATGATCAATAGCTAACCATCGTCCGTAAGCGTACCATTTTCCATTGATATAGCAAGTACCCGATGCTATGACTTTTCCGCTTCGGACAGAAAAAATATTACTGCCGCTGTTTTTGCCAAAATCCAATCCATTATGAAATCCTCCTTTGCCACCATCGCAACGAGGGTAAGATTTTCGAGCAAAAGAATCATGCAGACAACCATAGTTTTGAGTAATTATCGGACTGGAAACCGGATAATTAAAATAGCCGCCCTTGGCAGCCGGTATATTGCTGTAATCAACCGATTTTGTCGATTCCAAATTATAAATTTCATCTTCGATGATAGCTAGTAACTGGCTGTATTTTGCTTTGTCTTGCTGGGTTTGCCCTAAAAGTATTTCCTTTTGAATTTCAGTTTTTTGCAGAGCCAAATTTTTATCTTCCAGTGTTTCTTTGAGCTCTTCACTTTCATTTTTTTTATCTTCCAGCTGAATTATTTGTTCTTCCATTTCTTTTTTAATCTTTTTAATTTCGGCCAAAAGCTGGTTGACTTTTATTCCGGATTGCTGGATATAATCCGATCCGCGGAGCGTTTCGGACAAATTTTTTTCCAAAAGGACGATATTCAGGATTCCCTGGCGGTCGTATTCATAGTAATTTTGCATCAGGACCCGGAGCATTTTTTTCTGAAATTCGATTTGTTTTTCATTCTCTTTGATTTTTTCTTTCAGAGAGCCGACTTGTTTTGTTAATTCATTTAATTTCTCGCTAGTTGATCTAATATCCTGCTGGGTTTTTTCTTGCTTGATATCTAATTGATAGAGTTGCGTGGAGAGAAGCGTTCCTTGTTTTTCTTTGATATTGATTATTTTTTTATAAGTTTCCGCTTTATCAACTTTACTTTCGCAGTCTTTTTTTTCCGTCCCGGTCAGAAATTCGCAAGCATCGTCAGCCAAAACCTGTTTTTGAAAAATAAAAAATCCCATACCTATGATTAGGGCAACGATAAAAAGGAGTTTATTATTTTTTGTTTTAATCATTTTTAGAGCAAATTTAAGGCTTGACCGATTCTTTTTAAGGTTTCTCCTTGCCCCAGCACCCAGGCGCATTCAAAAGGCGAAGGGGATTTTTGCGCTCCAGTGAGGGCGGCGCGCAAGGGCCATAAAAGATCGCCCCTCTTTTCTCCCGCAACTTCCAAAAGATTTTTTTCCAGATTTTCTTTAGTCCAATCAGTTTCCGTTATTTTTTCCAAAACTGCCTTAGATTTTTCCAGAGATTTTTTCAAATCTTCGTCGCTCATTTTTTTCCAGCGCAGTAATTCCTTGCTGTATTGAATATCTTGAAAAAAGAATCGGTTGTTCTCTCCTACTTGGGAAAGATTTTCTAAACGGTCTTGCTCAATGGTTAAAACTTTTTTTAGATGAGCTTCTGATTTTTTTTCTTCCGGAGCGTTTTGATAAAAATCTTTTTGCCGGAAAAAAACCGCCGATTTTTCATAAAGCTCCTCAATGGATAATTTTTTAATGTATTGAGCGTTTATCCAATCCAGTTTTTTCAGATCAAAAACCGCTCCGGCTTTATGAACTTTTTTCAGATCAAATTCAGAAATTAATTCTTCTAAAGAAAAAATCTCCTGCGTGCTTCCCTCGCCCGGATTCCAGCCAAGGAGAGCGACAAAGTTAATGATAGCTTCTTTCAGATAGCCTTTTTGGATGTAATCTTCCACGGCGACATCGCCCTGGCGTTTGGAAAGCTTGGTTTTATCTAGATTTAAAATTAGCGGCAGATGAGCTATTTTTGGCTCAATCCAGCCAAAATTTTGATAAAGTTGCGTATATTTGGGCGTGCTGGAAATATATTCTTCTCCGCGCATTACATGCGTTATTCCCATCAAATGATCGTCAACAACATTGGCAAAATTATAAGTGGGATAACCGTCGGACTTTAGAAGGACTTGATCGTCTAATAAATCATTTTTGATTTTTACTTTTCCGCGAATTAAATCGTCAAATTCCGTGAAACCTTCCGTGTTGATTTTCTGCCGGATTACATACGGCTCGCCATTTTTTAATTTTTCTGCAACTTCTTCTTTGGATAATTTAAGACAAGTCCTGTCATACATCGGCGCTTTTTTTCGCGCTGTTTGCAAATCGCGCATTTTTTCCAGTCTTTCTGGCGCGCAGAAACAGCAATAAGCGTGATCTTTCTCCAGCAACTCTTGCGCATACTTTTTGTAAATATCTAATCTTTCCGATTGGATGTATGGCCCATAATCCCCCGCTTCAGTCAGATTTTTATAATTTTGGGATTTGAATTTTGGAATTTTATTGGAAATTGGAAATTGGGATTTGGAATTTACAAAAACCCCCTCACTATAAGTAAGTTCTGCCCAATTTAGTATATTGATTATTTTTTCTATCGCATCATTAACCTGTCGGTTTTTGTCTGTATCTTCTATGCGCAATATAAAATCTCCGCCATTTTTTTTGGCAAATAAATAAGCGTATAAAGCCGTTCGGAAATTGCCGATATGCATATAACCGGTCGGGCTGGGTGCGAATCTAACTCGGATTTTTTTATCGCTCATAGGATTAAACTCAAACCTAAAAAATAGGAATTAATTTTTAAAATAATTACATCCACTCGACACTACCGTATACTGTAATACGGTAGTAAAATTAATTATTTTTTATTTAGCAATATATTTATTTCGGGCCTTCTTCTTCTTTCCCCTTTCTGATCAGTTTCCAGTGGATCAGAAGTATCGGCAAGGCGATAATAATCATCGTCAACGCGTCAATGATCTTGTTTTGCCGCGTCGGATTGATGCATTTGTCGCCGGATTGATTTTCTTTCCAGTTTTCATAATCTTTGAGCAATTCGTCAATTTGCGTTTTCTGCACTTCCGTCGTCCCTTCTTTGGAAATAACCGGCGATATTGGCGGCTGTTGATTGCATTCATAATAGCTCCTCTTTTCCGCTGCCGGGAAAATATAATACTTAAGGCCGGTATTCAACAAGGTTCCAGCGCCAATCGCCACGAACAACAAGCTCACCGCCGCGATCAGATAGAGATAAATAGTTTTAATTAACTTTGCTTTGTTTGTCATATAATTTAATTTAAAATTTAAAAATCAAAATGCAAAAAGAATAATTTATTTTTTTGCGAACAATACTTTTATGGGAAAAATTACAACGGCTTTGAAAATTCTTTTGGCTCTTTTGGGCTGTAAAATCAGCCGCCAGAGCCATTCCAAGCCTATTTGACGCAAAAATCGGGGCGCTCGAGAGATTTTGCCGGTCAAATAATCAAAACTGCCGCCCACCCCCATAGCTAGTCTTATGTTACCATTTTTTGGGCTTTTAAGGAATATTTCCTGGTAAGGGGCGCCAAAGTTGCAAAAAATTAGTTTGTAGTTTGCAGTTTGTAGTTTGTAGTTGATATTTTCTTTTTCTAAATTTACGCCAGCAATAGTTAATTTTGGATAGATTTTTAATAGAGCATCTCCAGTTTCCTCCCAAGAACTTAAACCATTTTTATTCGCGACTAAAAATACGGGAAGTCTTTTCTCATTGGCGATTTGCAGAATTTCCGCCATTAAATCCGCTCCGGTCATTCTGTGTTTTAAAAATTTTCCATACCGTAAAAAAGCCAGCTGAATGCCGAAACCGTCGGCGATATTAAGGTCGCAAGCATTTAAAATATCCTTAAACTCGGAATTTTTTTGCGCGGTTAAAATAAATTCCGGATTAATGGTGGCAATCTGATGGAATTTATCTTCCGACAAGAAACTTTCCACCTTTTGCCGGATTTCTGTTTCAGTTAAATTGTCGATTTTTATCCCCAGGATTTCTTCCATAAATTAAATTTTAGCTTATTTAAGGCTTTTTGGCAAAGAAAAAAGAGCTTTATTTTAGCCATTTATCCTGATACAATGATAAGCATAAAAACAATGGATAATATTTTTATCATTAATGTCGTTCCTTTGGTTAATATCCCGATTTCTCAAAATCAGGTTTTTTCCTATTTTTTCGAAGAAAAATTAAATCCGGGAACCTTGGTGGAAATTCCTTTTTCCGGAAGAAAATTAAAAGGCGTTGTTTTAAATAGCTACGCGGCTGGCGAAGAAAATTCAGGCGGAAGGTTAAGGATAAAAAAAATAGACAAAATTTTAGCGAAAGAATTTCTGACGGAAAAACAGATCCAGCTGGCTCGCTTTATCGCCGATTATTATTTTTCCTCGCTGGGAGTGGTTTTAAAAAGCTTCGCGCCCCGAATAGTCAAAGCGCGCAAGACGGAACAAAAAACGCAAAATATATCGCGCAAAAAGATAATTTTAACAAAGGAACAGCAAAACGCCGTAAGTAAGATATCTAAAAGCTATCCCCTAAAAGCTAAAAGCTTTTTATTATTCGGGCCTTCCGGTTCGGGCAAGACCGAAGTTTATATCCATTCCATTCTGGCCATAAGAAAAAAAGAAAGAAATCCAACCGGCCAGTTTTTGATTTTGATCCCGGACGCTTTTCTGACTCCTTGGGCCGTTGAACGCTATACCCAATATTTCAAACCGGAAGAAGTGGCTGTTTTAAACAGCCGTCTTTCTAAAGGGCGGTTTTATGATAACTGGGAAAAAATCCGGTCGGGCGAAGCCAGAATTATCATCGGTTCGCGGATGGCGGTTTTCGCTCCTTTCCGGAATTTAACCTTGATTGTGATTGACGAAGAGCAAGATATTTCTTATAAGCAGTGGGATATGCATCCGCGCTACGACGCCCGGAAGGCGGCTTTAAAATTGGCGGAAATCTGGGAAGCCAGGCTGGTTTTGGGTTCGGCTACGCCCAGAATCGAAACTTATTTTCAGGCCGAAGAGAAAGATCTGGAATTGCTCCGTTTGCCTTATTTCGGAGAAATGGATGAAAAAAAATTACTGGCGCGGACTTTTTTAGCGGATATGAAAAAAGAACGTTGGAAAAAAAACACCGGCCTGCTGAGCCAAAAGCTTAAAAGCGAAATCGCCTGGGCGCTTAAAAATAAAAAACAGGTTTTTCTTTTTGTGAGCCGCCAGGGCTTGAGCAATTTTTCCCTTTGCGCCGATTGCCGGGAAGTTCTGCGATGCCCCCGATGCGATCGCGCCTTAATTTTCAACAATGAAGGTTTGTATTATTGCCTCCATTGCGCTTATAAAACTTCCCTGACTCCCAAATGCCCTGCCTGCGGCAATTTAGTTTTTAATAATTTCGGAATAGGCACGCAAAAAGTGGAAAGAGAAATTTTAAATTTTTTTCCGGAAGCTCGAATTTTGCGAGCGGACAGCCAGACAATTAAAAAAACCGGAGCGTTGGAAAAAATTTACGCGGAATTTTCCCGGAACCAAGCCGATATTTTAATAGGAACGCAAATGGTTTCCAAAGGCTGGGATTTGCCAAACGTTATTATGGTTGGTATTATGGATGCGGACAATTTGCTGGCTTTGCCGGATTTTTTCTCATACGAAAAGGCTTTTCAAATTATGTTGCAGGCGGCCGGAAGAACCAACCGGCCCCAATCCCGGTTTCCCGGCGCGGTTATTTTGCAAACTTTCCATCCGGAAAACGCGGTCTTTCAAAAAATAGCCAACCGGGATTATGAGGGTTTTTTCCGAAATGAAATCGAGGAAAGAAAAAATATCGGCTGGCCGCCTTTCGGCCGGGTCATTAAGTTGATTTTTCAAAATTATAATCGAAAAAAGGTTGAAAGCGAAACGGAAAAAATTTTGGCGCTGTTGCGGAAAAACCAGAACATTCCAATTAAAATTTTTGACGCGCAGACTCCCCTGCTCTCCCGGATCAGAGGTCGTTTCCGGGGACAGATAATTATCCGGATAAAAGGAAAAAAAGCTTTGCTTCCGGATAATCTGAAAAAAAATATCCATTCGCTTGCCTCGGACTGGCTGATCGATATTGATCCCGTTTCTTTAATTTAAAATTTATTCCATCAGTTATTTTTTATGGCTCAACTGAAAATTTTAATCTATCCCCATCCCTTTTTGAAAAAAAAGACGCGAGAAGTGGAAGACTTCCAGGCGCCGGAAATTAAGCGGCTGGTTTTGGATATGCTGGAAACGATGGAAAAAAATAACGGATTGGGACTATCCGCCAATCAGGTCGGCCGATCGGAACGCGTCTGCGTCATAAAATTAGAAGGAAAAACTTATATTCTTATCAATCCCCGGCTAAAATCGAAATCCTGGAGCAAAACTATTTGCGAAGAAGGCTGTCTTTCTTTTCCGGGAAAATTTATTCCGGTTAAACGTTCAAAAAAAATCAGCCTGGAAGCTTGGGATAAAAACGGCCGGCAGTTTTTTCTGAAAGCCGCCGGACTGCTCGCCCGGGCCATTCAGCACGAAGTGGATCATTTGGACGGAATTTTATTCACAGAAAGAGAAGCTCGCCCAAAAAAGAAATGATTTAGAGGTTTGTCTCGATGCTAATTCCCAGGCTGGTTTTTATGAAATGGCTAGCTTACTTCCCGGAATTGCCCGCGGCTTGGCTGGAACATAATAAAAAGAATTAATCATAGAATTGGTGCGGGATGTTTATTTTTACAGCTGCTCGTCCCGCGCTAAAATAATTAGCAAAAAATTTACAGTAAGAGCTTCGCACTAAAATTTAGTGCGGGACTCGCACCGAAGAGATAAAAATGGCGGATAAAATCAAAATAGTTTTTATGGGAACTTCGGATTTCGCCGTGGCGATGCTCCGGGCGCTTTGGGAAAGCCCTTTTAACATTGCGGCGGTTTTTACCAGAGCCGATAGCCGGGCCGGCCGGGGTTATATTCTCCAAGAACCGGCTGTGAAAAAATTCGCAAAAACGCAAAAACTGCCCCTTTTTCAGCCGGAAAAACTGGATGAAAAATCCACGGAAGATATTAAAAATCAGCGGCCGGATTTAATAATCGTCGCCGATTACGGAAAAATTATTCCTCCCGGTATATGGAAAATCCCCCGCCACGGAACAATCAATGTCCACCCCTCGCTCCTGCCGGAATTCCGGGGCTCTTCTCCGATTCAAAACTCTTTGCTTTCGGGCGCGACGGAAACCGGGACGACTATTATGCTGCTGGATGAAAGTTTGGACGCGGGCGCTATTTTAGCTCAAGAGAAGTTAACTATCCAGCCGGCGGAAACAACGGAAGAACTTTCTTTGAGGCTCTCCCGGATATCCGCCCATTTGCTTTTGCGAACCCTTCCTCTTTGGCTGGCCGGCAAAATTAATCCGCGAAAACAAGATGAGACGCGGGCTTCTTTCTGCCGGATGATTAAAAAGGAAGATGGAAAAATAATTTGGTCGCGAAAGGCCGCGGAGATATTCAACCGTTACCGGGCTTTTAAAAATTGGCCGGAAATTTACGCTTTCTGGATGGATAAGGGGAAAACCAAAAGAATTAATTTAAAGAAAATTGCCTTAGATAAGCCTCGAGATGACAAAAAATTGAGGACGGGAGAAGTTTATTGGGAAAAAGAAAAATTAAAAATACAAACCGGAGAAGGCGCGCTGATTTTGGAAGAATTACAAATGGAAAATAAAAAAGTCGCGGATTATAAAAATTTCATCAACGGCCATAAAAATTTTATAGGCAGCGTGTTAAATTAAAAATTTTTAAATAATTCTATGAGAAACGAAGAGAAAAATAAAAAATATATGACCGCCGGCTTTATTGGTTTTTTTCTGATTTTGGTCGTGGCGCTGGTGACTATTTTCCGCTCCCAATTATCCCCGGAAGAAAATCCTATGGAAATTAAATCCGGGGATTCCGGCGAAGAAATTTCTTCCGTGGAAAAGCAAGCCGTCACGACGGAAGATTTGATGCAAAAAATTATTCAAAAAGAAGATCTGGTTATTTTAGACATTCGGAGTGAAGAGGAATATCAAAAAGAACATCTGGCTGATTCGCTGAATATCCCTTTTGTCAATCTTGAAGAATCGGTCGCCTCTTTGCCTAAAGACAAAACTTATGTCTTTCTGGACGATGATTATACGGAATCTTCCCTGCTGGCTTTGAATATTTTCGCGGAAAATGAAATTTTCAGCACTTTTTATCTGAAAGGCGGATTTTCCTCCTGGAAAGCCCAATACAATCCCACCATTTCCAGCGGCGATCCCAATTCTTTCGTGGATCAATCCAAAGTTAAATATATCCAAAGCGACAAGTTGAAGGAATTAATAACTCAAGATCCGAATTTATTAATCATTGATTTGCGCGACGCGGGAACATTTCAGACGGGGCATATCAAGGGAGCCGTAAATATTTTTCTGGAAGATCTGGAAAAAGTCAAGGCCCAAATTCCCTTAAACCGGAAGGTGGTTTTATGCGACAATGACGGGCTGTGGGCTTTCATGGGCGCCGTGCGGTTGTATGATATGGGATTTTTCAATATTCTGGCCCTGTCGGACGGTTTAGAAGGTTGGAAAAACCATAAGCTTGAAATAGTTAAATAAACTCGTAATTTACTTTTTCTTTCCGCAAGAAAAAGTAACAAAAAGAACTCTCAGCCCAACTGCAGACTTGGACAAATTCTCACCTCCTTCGCTAAAGCTCCTAATTTTTGCTTCGCAAAAAAGTTATGTGGAGCTTTTTTACGCTCACTCGGCGGAATTTGTCCCCAAGTCTTCCATTAGGCTGATTTTTTATTATTGAAAGAATTTATCTAACAATCGCCAGCAGATCTTCGTTTTTGATGAGCAAATAATCTTCAGCGTTGATTTTTATTTCCGTGCCGCTGTATTTGGCAAAAATGACGGTTTGTCCGGATTTAACTTTAATTTCCTTACTGTCTCCCACGGCGATGATTTTTCCCTCTTGCGGCTTGTCTTCACTGACGGTTTCCGGCAACACTATTCCGGATTTGGTTTTAGCGTCCTTTTTAATCAATTTAACCAGGACATTGTCTCTCAATGGATAGATATTTTCTTTTTTCATAAAACTTAAATTATTTTAATTAAATGAATTTTTTAGGATAAATTATTGATTTTTCCGAAATAGCGTCAGAGGAATCATTTTCTGCGTCTTGAGCGGTTTTTTTATCGGCGAAAAAAAAGATGTAAATTATTTCCAATAAAGCCAGAGAATTGATTAAAAAAAGAACCCAAAACCAGATTTTTTGGTCATTTTTAACCGATTTCCACAGGGCGACCCCTTTCCAGGGAATAGTCCATAAAGCGGCAATGACTACAAAAATAAGCCAGTTTTTTTCCATAATTTTTTATAAAGTTGATTTATTTTCCAGTGTTAATTCTATCATAATTTTTTTAAATTAACAAGCTCCCCCCCAAAAAAAATCGTCCAAGTCTAAAACGAAGCTGAAAATGAAAATAAAAAAATAATCCTTCCAACTCTAAATTAATCATAATCTGACGGCCGTCAGATTATGATTAATTTAGAGTTTTTAAAATTGAATTCTGTTTCACTTATAATAATACGGCTGTTTGAAAATGAGGGGATTAAGCCGGGGGAAATTTTTTAGCAAGAAGGATTTCAAATAAGCGGCAATTTTAGAATGATTTTTTTTAACTTTTCCAGACTGCGGGGATCCCGGATAGAAATAATGACTTTTCTTTTTTTAGCAAAAGGTTTTAATTTAGCTTTTAATTCGCCTTCTTTAATTAAATCAAACTTGGTAAAAACTAAAACCTCTTTCTTTTTAGCCAAATCCGGACTGTAAGCCGACAGTTCCCGGCGGATAGTCCGGTAATCCCTGACTAAATCCGTCGATTCCAGAGAAAGGCAATGAAAAAGAAACCGGGTTCTTTGGATATGTTTGAGAAATTTTATGCCTAATCCCCGGCCGGCAGAGGCGCCTTCGATTAGTCCGGGAATATCAGCCAGAATAATGCCGTCCAGGGTCCCTAAATTAGGCTCCAGCGTGGTAAAATGATAATTGGCCACTTTGGCTTGGGCTTTAGTTAACTGGTTAAGCAGGCTGGATTTACCCACATTGGGAAGTCCGATGAAACCAATATCGGCGATCAGCCGCAACTCTATGAAAAAAGCGAATTTTTCTCCCGGTTTGCCTTTTTCAAATTTTGTCGGAGTGGTGTTAACGGGAGAACGGAAATAAAAATTACCCCGGCCACCGATGCCGCCGCTAGCCGCCAAAATTTTTTGGCTCACCTCAATGATTTCCACAGCTCGACCGGTATCCAAATTATTAATTACCGATCCAATGGGAACGGGTAAAATTAAATCTTGTCCGTCATGGCCGGTCGCTTTATTGCTTTTTCCCACAGAGCCATTTTCAGCTTCGTAATGGTCTTTCTTGCGGTATTTATAAAGAATGGTCAAATCGGACACGCCTTTAAAATAAATATCGCCTCCCCGCCCGCCTTTTCCGCCGGAGGGCCCCTGGCTGTTTTTAGTATGGTCAAAAGTCGCGAGGCCGTCGCCGCCCTTGCCCGCTTCCAGGCTGATTTTTATCTCGTCAACTATCATAAAATTAAAGTTTTCTGATTATTTTTCTGGTTTTTTCTATTAGATAATTCCACCAATACCCGAAAGAAATTATGTAATCTTGAGTTTTGACATAGTCGTCCTTGTATCCTCCGAAACCCATCTTGAACAAAGTCGGCCCGGCGTAAGGATGGCGGGGATTATTGACCGGATCGGCGTAACCCCAAAAATCATACACCGCGCAATCTCTTTTTCGCGCTTCCTGTATCGCCCGCCACTGCAAAAGATATGAAAGCGGTATTTTTTTATATCGCGGAAGGAGAGCGGCATGATGGTAAAACGCTCCCCGGGAATAAAAAATCCCGTAAGAAGCGGCTGCGATTTTTCCCTTGAATCTGGCAAAAAACACGGCGATCTGATTATCAGGAGCAAAAGCTAAAAATTCTTTCTGAAAATATTCCAGGGAAAAAGGCGTGAACTTTTGGATCTTAACGACTTCCAAATGGATTTTATTGAAAATCTCGATATCTTTCACATCCGCGCTTTGAAAGATTTCAATATCCGGATTTTTTTCCGCTTGTTTTATCAGATAACGGGTGGTTTTCCGCATCTGGTTTAGAAGTTCGGCGATCTCTGGACACAAGTCAAGCTTCCAGCTGGATTCCGGATGAGTATGCAGCGGAGCCGGCCGGAAATTCAAATCCGAAAATATTTTTTTGTTTTCCGGAGTTTTTTTCCAGATAGGGCTGATCCTAATATAGCTCACTTTTTCGATTTTAGCGATTTTTTTAAGTTCCCAAAGAAAAGACCGCAGTATCTGGAATTTTTGTCCGGCTGACTGCCCTTTTTCTATGGGGCCGTGAGGAACCAGTAAAAAAGAACCCCGCTTGGCAGTGATTTTAAAAGTTAATAAAACGGAAACCAGGGTGTTTTTGCCATTATAAACCCCCAAGCGCCAAATTTTATGGCCCAGAGATTTTTGGAATTCTCCCCAATTCCAGGATTGGAGAAAAGTTTTTTCGGCGCATTCCGAAATGAAACTTTCCCAAATTGGCTTGTCGGTTATGATTTGTAATCGCATTTTAAAATCGGTATTTCTTTATAAAATCCACTATTCTTTGCTCATCTTTTTCGGTTATCTGAATATGGGTCGGCAAATTGACGGATTGCCGGGATAAACTTTCCGCCCGCGGGCAAGATCCGGCCGCATAACCAACCTTCGCGTAATTTACCCCCGAAGGGGCAATTGGCGCGTTATACCAGTTTCCCAGTTCCAAACCTTTTTGCGAAGCTTCCCGGATGATCCGGGGAGCTTGCGGGCTTAAAATAGTATAGCGCAGATAAACGCTCTGGGCTTTTTCATTCGGCGGCGGCAGGGTGAAAGCGGATTCTTTTTTCAAATTTTCTTGATAAAAACAGGCGATTTTTTTCCGGTGCTGGTTGAACTGGTCTAATTTTTTAAATTGGTTTAAAGCGAGAATCGCCAGAGCGTTAGGCATTTTATGCATCGCGAAAGACGGCGGTTCCCCCGTTTTTTCTCCGGCTTCAACGGCCAGAGAAATTATTTTCAACTTTTTGGCCAACGCCAAAATGATTTTTCCCAAAGCGAAAAAAGCGTAGGTTTTTTTAGCCAGCCACAAAACAAGCGGATGAAGCAGCTGGCGGAAAATCCACAGCTTTGAAGGATAAGGGAAAGAACTTTTTAAGACGGAAATTTTTTGAGCCAGTCCCCCGTCATCAGTCGTAATCATTCCGCCAAAAGTGGAGGACAGAATCTTATCCCGGCCAAAACTCCAAAAACTGGCGATGCCGAAAGTTCCGATTTTTCGGCCTTGATAGAAACTGCCGAGCGAGTGCGCGCCGTCTTCAATCAGAAAAAGGTTATGTTTTATGGCTAAGGAAATTATTTTTTCCAATTGAGCCGGCTGGCCGAAGGTGTGTTGGACGATAACCGCTTTACAGCGCGGAGTTATTTTTTTCCGCAGATCTTCCGGAGAAAGATTAAAATCATTCTCGCAATCGACATAAATCGGCCGGGCTTTGCACCAGAGAATAGGCGCCACGGCGGCGACGCAGGTGTAGGCTTGAACAAGCACTTCATCCCCCGCTTTGATTTCGAGCGATTTTAAAATGGCAAAAAGAGCGGTGCGCCCGCTAACAAAAGAAAAAGCGGAGCTTACTTTCAGAAAACGGCGGAAAGCCGCTTCTAATTCGGCGGTTGTTTCGCCAGATTGCCAGCTGGCAGGAGCGCAAAGGGTTTTCAGGGCCAGTTTCAAATCGTCTTTTTGAACATTGGGAGAAAGACTGGTAAAAATCATATGATTAGGGGGCGGTTTTTAAATTATGCTTGATCGTTATTTTTTTTTCATCGGCGCCGGAAATAAAAGGATTTTGCAAAATATCAATTCGGATTTTTCCCTCGCCGGTTTTTATTTCCAAATCGCAGCCGTAAGAGAACGCGACGCGATCGCTGCCGACAAAACCCAGATAACCGGTTTTTTTAGTTCTTCCTTCTTTTTTTAAATTTTCCAGCGCCGGATCAGCGGAAATCCAGGAGCCGTCCGGCAAGCGCATTTCCACCCAAACATGCATGGCATTCCCGGAATAACCGGCCCAAAAACCGGAGACGATTCTGGCGGGAATTCCCAGGGAAAGGCATAGGGATACTAACAATGAAGCAAAACCGCCGCAATCAACCGCTTCTTTTTTTAAGGCATCGTCCGCCGAATAAAGCCCCGGGATAGGCCGGCCGTATTTAAGGCGGGCAACGACGTAATCATTTATTTGTTTTATTATTCGCAAGACGTCTTTTTCTTCTCCGGCGGTTTCTTTGGCAATTTTCCGGATTTCCGGATTTTGAGGTTGGATAAAACGGTTAGAGGAAAGCCACGCCTTGTTTTCCAATCTATCTTTGGCGTAATCGTCCAAAAAAAAATTATTTTGAGGTAAAAAATCAACGGGAGAAATTTCCGCTTGAAACCGGCAAAGAAAATATTTCTTTTCTCCGGATCCGAGTGAAACTTTCCAGGACGCGTAACGGTTGCGATAAATTTCTTCGACGGCTATTTTGTCCGCGACTGGCGTAAAAACGGGTTTCTGAAGTATTTTCTGGCTAAAAAGCTCCGGGGGCAGCGGCAAAAAAAGCTCTCCCCGGACTGATCCTAAAGAATTATTAAAAACCTCTATATCCCAAAAGAAGTCAAAAATCTGCCTTTTCCGCGGATTATTCCCGTTTAAACCCGGAAAATTTCTGCCGCGGGCTAAAAAATCAAATTTAAACACATACTTATTTTATACTATTTTTCGTCTTTTGAACAAATGTGCTAAAATTGAAATATATGCTCAGTAGTGATCCGCCAAAAAAAATAAAATAGGTTTTACTATTGGTATATTGATTGTATTTTTAACATATTTCCATCCCAATTTTAAATAATTGGGCGGACTACTACTGGGTATGAAAAAAAGCTTTTGGATCGCTTTTGGGATTATTTTTTTCTGCTGCGCTTCGGTCGGCGTAGGCGTTTTTTTAGCGGAAAAAAGTTTAAAAAATCCCGATAAAAATCTGGTTGGCACATCATCTGAAGATGATTTAAGCATCATTAAAAATAACATTAAAGACGGCGGAATCACCTTGCCCGTCCGGGAGCCGTCCCCCGCTCCGGCCGCTGTTAATCCGGAAACTTCTGAAGCCGAAACTCCGGTAAAAAATGAAACAGTTGAAGAGGCGGTCCCGGAACCGGCCTCAAAAACCGCCGACGATAAACTTTCTTTCGGCATTTTAGGCGATACGCAAAGCACCTCTTTTGCTTCGGATAGCGGTTTTTATAAAGCCGTCAAAATTTTGAAAGAAAAAAATCCGGATTTTTTAGCGGCCGTGGGCGATTTGGTTTCCGATTGCAACGGGAAAAGCCAGTGCCAGAGCAAAATGGATAAATGGAAAAATGTTTTAGATGCGCTTTTTTCCAAGACTTACGCGGTTATGGGCAATCACGACCGGGAAGGCGGGGAAAAATCCGATAAATTATGGCAGAATTTTTTCAGTTTTCCAACCAATGGCCCGCCGGATTTTTCCGAATTAACCTATTCTCTGGATATGAAAAACGCCCATCTGATTTTTCTAAACAGCGACAAGCCGGAAGATCATAAAATAAATTTACAGCAGCGGGATTGGCTGAAAAAAGATTTACAAGAAAGTTCCAAAGAGCTGACTTTCGTTTTTTTCCATGAGCCGGCCTATCCGGTAAGTTCCAAAATAAATGAAAGCCTGGATGCGCATAAAAAAGACCGCGACGCCCTCTGGGATATATTATCCGAAGAAAAAGTGACGGCGGTTTTTTCCGGCCATGAGCATATTGCCAGCCGGAAAAAAATCGACGGCGTTTACCAGTTCATTTTCGGCAACACCGATTCTTTCAATCACGAACTCCCCGTTTCCGGCGTAGCTGAATATTCCCATAAGGGGCAAGCTTTCGGCTGGGTGGAAGCGATAGACAAAAAAATTACCGTCAAAACTTTTTCGGTTGACGGAAAAGAACTTAATTCTTTCGATTTGCCTCTTTAAAAAAGCCTAGAAACGCAAAGAAACCTTCCGGCCTTTGGCTTTGCGGTGCTTTTTGCGGGCGATTTTTTTCTTTTTATACATAACACGGGTATTTACAAAATATAGAATAGAGCCTTAAGCAAACGGAAAGATTATTATAGGAGCGAATTTAATCAATAAACCCGGGCCTTCTCTGAATTATTTCACGGAATATATGTCTAGTTGAGGCGCCTGCCGAAGTTTACTCGATAAATCAAATCACAAAGAAAATGCTCAATCTTTTTTTCCTTACGACCTGCCATTTTCTTCTAATTCTTTAATGCGGTTTTTCAACTCTATCATTTTTAATTCCCGGCCGACCATCACTTTATTAAAACCCGTCAATTCATTTACTTTTTTCTGTAATTCATCCTTGATGTTTAACAATTCCAGCTCCCTATTTTTTTGCTCGGTTATATCCTGGTTAATTCCATACGTTCTTATTGTTCTACCCTGGTCGTCTTTTACTATGAAAAAACGCACCGCGATATGTCCGATTTCACCGCCTGCGTATATAATCCGATGCTCGAGCGTCCTGGTAAAATTCGGATCTTTCGTTTCCAGCGCGTTCTGGACTTCCTTGCCTACGATGGGAGCATCGTCAGGATGGACAAACCGTTTGGAGTATTCCGCTGAAGAAATTGTATAGCCTCCGACCTCCTTAGCCGACGTTCTGAATAATTTATAGAATGTGTCGTTGAAAGTAAACAGATCGTTAACGGCATCATATTCCCATGGACCCAGGTGCGCCAAGACAAGCGCATTATATAATTGCGCTTCGCTATCGCGAAGTCTTTTCTCGATTTTATGATTTTCAGTAATATCATGCGCCGTCGAAAGCGCGCCTGTAATCAGGCCATTTTCATTTTTGAGCGGTCTGCACCACCAAGCCAAAAGCCGTTTCTGGCCGTCTTTCCTGCGCTGCCAGCTTTCCACGTAATAAATACCTTCTTGACCTTCAAACAATGGATCTACTTTTTTATAAGTATCCTGTTCGCCTTCAAAATAGCTGGAAGCCTCTTGGCCGATTGCGTCGTCACCGAAAAATTCAAATCCAGCAAGATTCATCCAAACATATTTCCTGTCCTTGTCCACTTCGGCAATTATATCCGGTAGCAAATCTGTAATTTCTTTATCTCTAATTGAAAATGCTTGATAAGCTTTATTGATTTTTTTTGCGTTGTTATTATCCATATGTTTGATGCATAAATGCTTAATCTTAATAATAATATTATTATATAACCAATTGCCTGTTGTTTCAAATAAATGCGCTGGTTCATATGATATTCTCCATGTAGAGCTTTAAAAATCTATGAAGGGAAAGTATAGTGGGAGGCATATGACAATATATGG
>PEVT01000034.1 GCA_002780175.1 Candidatus Moranbacteria bacterium CG06_land_8_20_14_3_00_40_12
TGAAATCCATCGGACGGAAGATTCAGAAGGCATACCCAAGCTTAAAAAAGATGCCACAAGAGGCGGGAGGGTAGCCGGCAACGCCAGAAAAGAATTGGAAAAAGAATTAAAAAGGCCGATAGTATCAAAAGCAAATTATCTTCCAAAATCCAGAAAGAAACTAAAACGTTAATTAAATTTGTTGCGTTTAACGGGGCGATGTAATATTTAATGGGGAGATTGGCCTGCCCGCGATGCTACGCCCGCTCGCATCAGCTGCGCGAAGCGACTGCTGGCGAGCGAAGCGTTGCAGGCGGGAAAAAGTAAATTTAAAGAATCCGGCGCGGTAAGTTAAAAATAATTTTTTTATTTTATCTGATAAAATAAATATTATGGACGAGGAAAATATTGAAAAGGCGCTTAAATGGATAGTGGAAATTTTACGGAAGCATAATATTCCGTTTCAGCTGACGGGCGGATTTGCCGCCAGGCTTTATGGTTCGAAAGGATTCCGTCAAGACGCAGAAGATATCGATATTGATATTTCCAAATCAAGATTTGCTGAAATTATGAATGAGGTGAAAGATTATATAGTTAAGGGGCCGGAAAGATATTATGATGATTTTTTTGATTGCAATCTGTTGACGCTCAACTATGCGGGCAGAAACATCGACCTGGGAGATTCAGATGATTGCAAGATCTTTGATAAAAAGAAGAATCAGTGGGTTAAATGTGAAACTAATTATGCGAAAAGCGAAAATATAGAAGTGTTTGGGATTAAAGTGCCGGTTATCGCAAAAGAGGACCTTATTGAATACAAAGAAATTCTCGGGCGCTCTGATGATCTTGAAGATTTAAAATATTTGAAATAAAGAAGTCCCAGTTAAATGGGCCAAAGCCGTAATTTATTGTAAACTTAGGGTAAGGTTGGGAATTCAGGAATTCTTTAAGACTGTTGAGGGAAAAAATGATTTAAGGAAAATAAAATGGTAAAAAAAGATTTCAAAAAAGGCGAGATTGTCATCTACAAAACACCCCAAAATGAGGTGGAGTTGAGGGTGTGTTTTCAGAACGAATCCGTTTGGCTGAGGCAAAATGAAATAGCTTTTTTGTTTGGCAAAGAAAGATCGGTTATCACCAAGCATATCAATAAAATTTTTTCCGACAAAGAAGTAGACAAAAAAAGCAATGTGCAAAAAATGCACATTTCTAATTCCGACAAACCGGTTGAATTTTATAGCCTAGATGTTATTTTGGCAGTTGGTTATCGGGCAAATTCATCAAGAGCAATTCATTTCAGAAAATGGGCCACCAAAATTCTCAAACAGTATCTCGTCAAAGGTTATGTTCTTAACGAAAAACGCTTGTTGGAAGCGCAAAATAAATTCCGCGAACTTCAGGCGGCAGTCATGTTTTTGCAAAAACAATCCAAGAAGGAATTATTAAAGGGGCAAGAAACGGAAATTTTAAATTTGCTGGCGGACTATTCCAGGACGCTTTCGCTTTTGAATCAATACGACAAGGGGAGGCTGGCTGATAAAAAAGGAAGCAGGGGAAATTTTGTGTTGGAGTACAAAACTTGCGTAAAAATTATTGCCGAATTGAAAAAGGAGCTCGTCGCCAAAAAAGAAGCCGGCGATCTTTTTGGGCGGGAACGAGACGGAAGTTTTGAAGGAATTATCAAAGGGTTGTATCAGACTTTTGCTAAAAAAGAACTCTACCCGACCATTGAAGACAAGGCCGCCCATCTTTTGTATTTCACCATCAAGGATCATCCGTTTGCCGACGGTAATAAGCGTTCCGGCGCGTTTTTGTTCGTCTATTTTCTGGATAAATCCGATTATCTTTTTAAAAAATCCGGCGAGCGGAAAATTAACGACAACGCTCTGACAGCTTTGGCGCTTCTGGTCGCCGAAAGCGATCCTAAGGAAAAGGGAGTGATGATTAAGATAATCAAAAATTTGATAGGAAATTGAAGTGTGTCCGCGGCGGAGTGCTGGTTAAGGATTATAGAAGTAAGAAATAAATTTATGGAAATAGTCAAATTAACTCCGTCGAAGTGGGAAAAATATAAAAATATCCGATTGGAAGCGCTGAAAAATGACAGTTTGGCTTTTGGGACTTATCATGCGGAAGCGCTGAAAAAAACCGAGGCAGAATGGAAAGCTACATTGGCAAAGCCGGATAGCTATTTATTTTTTGCGAAAGAAGACGAAGAGCTAACTGGCATGGCGGCAGCGTATCAAGAAGAAGGAGAAAAATGTAAACATGTAGCGTATGTTTGGGGAGTTTATGTCCGAGCGGCCTACCGTGGGCAAGGTTTGGGGAAGAAGTTAATGGAAAAATTACTGAGTGCGCTTAAGGAAAATAAAATCATCAAAGCCAACTTGAATGTGAATACCATCCAAACCGAGGCTTATAAATTATATATATCGCTTGGCTTTCAGCCTATTGGCATTGCCCACAAAGAATTGAAAATCGATGGAAAATATTATGATGAGTATTTGATGGAGAAAATATTTTGATTAAATAATAAAATTTACCTCGTTAAATTGTTTACCCACTTAAATTTGTTGCATTCTACAGGGCGATGTAATATTTAATTGGGAGATTGGCCTGCCCGCGATGCTACGCCCGCTCGCAACGACCAGTCCGCAGAGCTTCGCTCAGCAATGCTGGCGGGTGCAGCATCTTCGGGCGAGCATAGCGTTGCAGGCGGGAAAAAGTAAATTTATGGATTATTACATCATACTTTATTTTTTTGTAGGAATTTTACAGGATTTTTTAGTCACACTTAATTGGCGTTATATTGCCAAACATAAAATTGCACCGGCGATGCTGCTGTCTTTTTTAGTTACGATTACGACGATGTTGGTTATTTATAATATTTTATCCAGGCTCGATAGCCAAAGAAGTATTATTGCGATTGTGATATATGCTTCAGGAGTTGCAGTCGGAACATTTTTAGCTATGAAATTTAAGGTTGGCATGGAGGATTAGATCCATTTCGGGGATTAAATTGTTTACCCAGCCTGTCCCGTAGCGATTTGTCAGCAGGCAAATCTGCTTCTGGGATTGGATTTGTTGCATTCAACAGGGCGGTTGAAAAGTAAATTTATTAGGTTTAAGACAAAAATCCACTGAAAGTGGTTTTTATTTTGCTGTGGATAACTCAATAAAATGGCTTATTTAAAGTATCTTGACTAGACTAAATAGTCATATTATAATCTAATTATGAGTATTAAATTAACTCCAAAACAAAAAAAAGTTCTCGAATTGATTTATAATTCGCTGGAAACTTCTGGTTTTCCTCCGACTCTAGCGGATTTAAAAGAAAAGCTGGGAGTAGCCTCCAATCAGTCCGTTTTAAATTTTTTAGATATTCTGGAAAAAAAGGAATATATAAAAAGAGAAGAAGGCCAGGCGCGCGGAATAAGAATTTTGCCCCTTGGTTATAAAGAAATTGGAAAAGATCCTTTAAATAAAATGGCGGGCGTAAGTGCGGCTGGTTCTTATATAGAATCGTTCGCCGATACTTTTTCAAGCTGGATGACATTGCCTGGGCAAGTTTTGCAGAATGAGGAAATAAAACAAGCGCAAGATGAGGTTTTTGTAATACAGGTTCAGGGAGATTCCATGATAAACGCCAATATCTGCGACAGCGACATGCTTCTCGTAAAAAAAACCAAAGAATATAAAAACGGCGACATAGTCGTCGCGCGAAGTGATGACGGCACGACTGTAAAAAGATTCGTAGCGGAAGAAGGCCGGACGTATTTAAAGCCGGAAAATCCCAATTATAAAAATATTCCGATTTTCCCGGAAACAATTTTTGAGGGAAAAGTAATTTTAAATTTAACCAAAGTTAACGCGTAAAAAAATGACAAATCAAAAACTGGCGAATGAAATTATAAATAAAATTTTTCGCGATCCGGAAGCGCAATACGGGCTTAAGGAATTTGATGTAATACGGCCCGATCAGGTTTTGGAAATTTTTGAAAAAGAAAAAGGCAAGTTTTACATAAAATGCCTGAAGCGCGACAAAGATATCTTGCTTTTCAACGAAGAAAAAAATCTGGCCAAACCGGAAGAAATAATACGCCAGCTTTGGATACAAAAACTTTTGAAATATTATAATTATCCGCTGGAACGAATTGATGTGGAAAAAGACATAAGGTTTGGACATGAAATTCACGCGAAGGCGGCGGATATCGTTATTTATCAAAAAGACAAAGAAACGCCACTCATTATAATTGAAACAAAAAATCCATCCGAAAAGAAAGGACTGGATCAATTGAAAACCTACATTAATTCCGAAGGCGCGCCGATCGGTGTTTGGTCGAACGGAGCGGAAAAAGTCATTCTTTATCGTCCTTATCCTCGTGAATATCAGGCGCTTCGTGATATACCCAAGGTTGATCAGAAAATAGAGGATGTTTTGGAAGAAAAATTGACTTTAGATAAACTGGAAACTAAATATGATCTGGTGCGGATTATAAAAATTTTGGAAGAATTGGTCTTAGCTAATGCCGGGCAGGATTCTTTTTCGGAAATTTTTAAGCTTATTTACGCGAAACTTTTTGATGAAAAAGAAGCTAGAAAGAGGGAAGAAAACGAAGTTTTGTTTCGGCAGTCAAAAGATCCAAATATTACTTACGATGTCATAAACAAGCTTTTTTTAAAGGCCGTCCAGGAATGGCCGGGAATATTTTCCGCTTATGAAAAAGTTGAACTTTCGCCGTCGCATCTGGATGTCTGCATTTCAGAATTGCAAAAAATCAAGCTCTTGAATTCCAATTTGGAAGTAATCGACGCAGCTTTTGAATATTTGCTTCCCGATGTTGCCAAAGGCAAGCGCGGCCAATATTTTACGCCCCGCCACGCTATTGATATGGCGGTAAAAATGCTTGATCCCCGAGATGGGGAATACATAATTGATCCGGCTTGCGGTTCGGGCGGTTTTCTTATCCATGCGATGAATTATACCTGGAATCATGACCTAAGAAATTCAGATCGATCAGGGAAAACAGATTACGCGAAAAAATATATTTACGGAATTGATTTCGACGATAAACCAACAAAAATTGCCCGCGCAATGATGCTGATCGCCGGCGACGGCAAATCTCACATCTTGCGTTTGAATTCTTTGAATCCAAAAGAGTGGCAAGGCGAAGATAGGGAAAAAGAAAGAGCGCGCGCGGAACTTCGCGACCGGCTGCATAAATTCGAGGATTACGACAAAAATAAATTCAATCAGGAAAATTTCAAATATTTTGATTTTGACATGTTATTGAGCAATCCGCCATTCGCGGGAGAAATTCATGAAACATCTTTGCTTCGGGAGTATGAGCTGGCGAAAAATGATAAAGGAAAATTGCGCAATAAAATGGAGCGGCACATTCTCTTTATTGAGCGTTCTCTGGATCTAATAAAACCAGGAGGAAGGATGGCCATTGTTTTGCCGCAGGGCGTTTTAAACAATACGCAAATGGAATATGTCCGTGATTATCTTCTGGAAAAAGCAAAAATTTTGGCAGTGGTTGGACTGCACGGCAATACTTTCAAGCCGCACACGGGAACAAAGACTTCCATTTTATTTATGAAAAAATGGGATGAAAAAGAAAAAATCCCGCAAGATTATCCGATTTTTATGGCTGTTTCTAAAAAAGGCGGCAAAGACACATCTGGAGAATATATTTACAAAAAAGACAAAGACGGAAATGTTTTATACGACGTGCAGGGCAAGAAAATCTTGGATCATGATTTGGACGAGATAGCGGAGGAATTTTTGAAGTTTATGAAAAAATAATTAATACCTGTATGTTTAATCAAAATAAAAATGGAACAGAAAACAAGGATGTGGTTTATGTTTTCATTGATGCTTCAAATCTTTGGCAAGCACAAAAAGCAAAAGGGAAGCTTTTTGATTATGAGAAGCTTAGAAATTTTTTAAAAAATAAATTCGCGGGGACTGAAATAAAAGTTTTTTATTATACTGCATACCCAGCTGACGGTACGAGAAATTATAGCACGGACGGAAGACATAAGTTTTACACCTTTCTAAAGAAGGGATTAAATTTTATTGTTAGAAAAAAGGAATTAAAACGCATATCCGTAATTACTGATGAGGGACAAGCTATTGAAGAAAAGGGCAATATGGATGTAGAAATGACGATCGATGCAATACACTATATGAAAAAATATGAGATAGCTATTTTGTTTACAGGTGATTCAGACTTTTTGGCATTAGTAACTTATTTAAGAAACGGCGGTAAAAAGGTTTATATTTTCTCATCAGAAAATAATGCTTCGAGAGAGTTAAAAACTGGAGGGGATGGATATTTTGATGTATTGAAGATTGGAGGGGATATTTGGGGTAAAGAACTAAGGCATAGATCTGAAAAGACCGAATAAAAAAGCAAGCCCTCCTCGCGGAGGGCTGCCCTTGGATGTAATACCCTTTCAGTTATGACTAACCGAAAGACATAATTAGTATAGCAAAATTAACTTTATTGTCAATAGCATTGTCATACCCCCAATATA
The DNA here is from genome assembly GCA_002780175.1 of Candidatus Moranbacteria bacterium CG06_land_8_20_14_3_00_40_12. Classification (GTDB taxonomy): domain Bacteria; phylum Patescibacteriota; class Minisyncoccia; order Moranbacterales; family UBA2206. The sequence continues at coordinate 6,523 of PEVT01000034.1, forward strand.
CGCTTATTTATGGGAAATATTTCAAAAAATTATGGAATTTATAAGAAATAATTTATCAATCCTAACGACAATAGCTGTTCTTATTGTAAGCGGAATCTTTAACATATATCAATATTTTGAAAATAAAAAACTAAAAAAATATGCCACAGAAAAGGATTTGAAAAGAAGAAAAGCAAGTCTGGAAAAATTACGCAATGAACACAGGTCTAACAGTTGGATGTTAATAAAGCTAGGAGAAAAAGAAAAAGAAAAAAATGATTTTATATATAGAGAAAAGTGCCTTTTAGCTGAAATCGAATATTTAGAAAAAAATTTAAAAATAAGAAGCGATGACTAATTTCTCAATAATCCAAAAATCTCAACTTAAAGGTACAACGCGAATGGACGCTGAATATTTTCAGTCGGATTTTTTAAATATTGAAAATAAACTAAATTCAATTGAAACGCAAAAAATCTCGGATATTTCGGAAAGTGTTGTTAATTTTGGCGCGTATTCGTTGTGCAATTTTATTAAATGGGAAGAAAGCGGGGTGCCATACTTAAATGTTCAAGATATTAAAAATGGATATGTCGATTTTAGTAATACTAAATTCATAAGCGAGAAAGTCAATGAAATTTTAAAAAAATCAAAAGTTTTAGAAGGACAGATTATTATGACTATGGCTGGAACTATTGGCAATATAGCGGTTGCTCATAAAATTCCGTCAAAAGTAAATTCGAATCAAGCTATTGCGAAAATAACGTTAAAGAAAAATATTGATCCGTATTATGTTGCAGCATTTTTTAATTCTTATTATGGTAAAAATCAAATAATGCGGGAGATAGTTAGTAGTGTTCAACCGAATATTTTTCTATTTCAAATTAAAAATTTCAAAGTACCTGTGGTTTCCGAGAGCACGCAGAAAGAAATAGGAGATATTTATAAAATGGGATTAAATGAAATAGAAAATTCAGAAAAATTATACAAACAAACAGAAGATTTGCTTTTAGAGGAGGTGGGGTTAAAAAATTTTGATATTGACAAAGGCTTATCATCAATTGTTAATCTTTCCGAAATTAGATCGGCCAACCGAATGGATCCTGATTTTTTTCAAATTAAATACAAAAAACTTTTAAATGCTTTAGATAAATTTGATACAAAAAAATTAATTGAAATAGCGCAAAGGAAAACAGTTATATCAAAAATTGAAAACAAAAAAGAATATAAATATATTGAAATTGGAAATGTAAATGTTGGTAGTGGAGAAATAAGTTATAATTTGATTCCAGAAAATGAATTGCCGGCCAATGCTAAACTGAAAATTAACGGAGGAGAATTGATAATTTCAAAAGTTCGTCCAACACGAGGGGCAATTGCAATAATTCCCGATGATTGGAAGGAAAATTTTATTGCTAGTGGAGCGTTTTCAATTTTTAAAACTAATTCTATTGCAAGGGAATATTTGCAGGTAGTTCTAAGGTCTATTATTGGTAAATTACAATTAGAAAAACCAACAACCGGAACTTCTTATCCGACGGTTACCGATGGAGATGTTGAAAATATAAAAATTCCGATTTTGCCCAAAGAAATTCAAAAGAAAATTTCTGATCTGGTGTGGCAATCCCACGAAACGCGAAAAAAGGCCAAGGAACTTTTAGAAGAAGCCAAAAGAAAAGTTGAAGAAATGATTGAAAAAGGAGGTGAAAAAAAATGACAAAAAGATATCGAAGTGCTAAGAGTGGGCATTATGTTTCAGAGGATTATGCGAAGAAACATAAATCAATAACAGTTGCTGAAACGGATAGTAAAAAAAAGAAAAAATAAAGGTCTCGCTAGTATTTAATAGCAAGCGATTAACTCACCTCGAGAATGGCCAAATCTGATGCTTTAGAGGTTGTGCCAAAGATTATACGCGATATATTTTACTAGCTTTACCTAAAAACCCGGCTCAATGCCGGGTTTTGAAATGGTGGTATAATGGAAATAGAGAAAATATTTTTTAAAGGATGCTTATTAAAAATACTATCATTAAAAAAATAGGGGGAAAGCCGGGGAAAACGGTAGCGGTTTTTTGTGGAGTGCATGGAAATGAAAAAGCCGGAGTGTATGCAGTTACTAATGTTTTAAAAAATGTCAAGATTAAGAAAGGCGTTGTTTATTTCGTCTATGCCAATCCGGAAGCAATTAAAAGAAACATCAGGATGATTAAAAAAAATTTGAACAGATGTTTTTTAAAAGATAATAAGGGGAAAACGCCGGAAGATAAAAGAGCCAGAAAGTTGATGAAAATTTTGGATAAATGCGATGGCCTATTGGATTTGCATGCTAGCAATGTGGAAAAAGCGACGCCTTTTGTAATTTGTGAAAAACAATCATACGCTTTGGCGAAAATATTTGATGTCGGTATTGTATCTTCGGGCTGGGACAGGATTGAACCGGGAGCAACTGATGGTTATATGAATAAAAAGAAAGGAGCCTTGTCATTAGGGATTGAATGTGGTTATGCCGGAGAATCAGAAAAGAATATGCAGCTGGCAAAAAAATCTATTTTTCAGTTTTTGCAATTTTTTGGTTTAATGGACAAAAGAGTCGATTTTAATAAAAGAGAACAAAAAAATATAAATGTTACGAAAGCAATCAAAAAAAATACGGATAATTTTTATTTTACCAAAAAATGGAAAGATTTCGACTTGTTAAAAAAAGGAGAAATAATCGCCTACGATTCAAGAAAGAAACATATAGCTGGTAAAAATGAATGTATAATTTTTGCTAATGCGTCCAAGAAAAAAGGACAAGAAGCTTTCATTATCGGGAAGGTAAAATAGAAAATAAGAGAATTTTTAAGGAGACTTGACAAGATTTTTTGGTAGATAAGAGGGGTCAGGTACCTTTCGCCAAGGTTCGACCTTAGCGTAAATAAAAATATTAATCGCAAAAAATTTATGACTCCAAAAGCCAAAAAAATCCATATTATCCTTGCCGGGGTTTTGATTTTGTTTATCGGCGTTGGGATCGGGTTTTGGATGGGGAAGGTGAAATATTCCATACCTATCGGCAGGCAGGCGGAGAATAAAAATTCAAATGCCATAAGCGAAACAGGAAAAAGCGAAACGAAAGATGGCGGAGAGGGAGATTTTGTGGGGGAATATAAAGTTTCCCGCGTGATTGACGGCGACACGATTGAAATTGAGGGCGGAGAGCGGGTGCGCTACATCGGCATTGATACGCCGGAAACCGTGGATCCCCGAAAGCCGGTGCAATGTTTCGGCGTGGAAGCGTCCAACAAGAACAAGGAAATGGTGGTTGGCAAAACAGTAAGATTAGAAAAAGACACCACTGATCGGGACAAATATAAACGGCTTTTGCGCTATGTTTATGTCGGCGACACTTTCATCAATTTGGAAATGGTAAAACAAGGATTCGCTTATTCCTATTCCTACCCGCCGGATATCAAATTTCAGAAAGAAATTTTGGCGGCGCAACAAGAGGCGGAAAAAAATAAAAACGGGTTGTGGAACGCTTGTCCTTTGGACGCGGGAAGATCCGCCACGGTTTCCAAAGAAGAAACGATAAAAAATGAAACTTCCGGCGCGTGCGACATCAAAGGCAATATTTCCACCAGCAATGAAAAAATCTATCATTTGCCCGGTTGCGGGTCATACGCCAAAACCACCATTGATGAGTCCCGCGGCGAAAAAATGTTCTGCACGGAAGCCGAAGCGCAAGCGGCGGGATGGAGAAAAGCTTTGAACTGCCCGTAAAAATTTATTACATACCGAATTACGTAATAAATCCGGATGCTTTTTTAGCAAGCGGTCGCATACTAAAAAAGCGGCAAAGGTATTTTTAGAATATTAACCGCAAAAAAATTTTATGACCCCAAAAACTAAAAAAGTCAGTTTTAAGGAAAGCTTTTAAGGCGAAATTATAAGACTGGATTCCCGCCTACGCGGGAATGACAGGGGGGGAATATCTCCGAAGGTTGAGCCTTCGGAAAAGGGAATTAGATCCCCTGCCTACCGGCAGGCAGGCTCGACTAATGTTCGGGATGACAAACGGGGGCTTTTGCAAAGGAAAATTGGGCATACTAAAAGGTACAAAATAGGTATAGTTTTGGTATAATTAGACCTATTCCCAGATATTTAAACAAGAAAATGAATCAAATTATCCTTAGTGTAGGCCAAAAAATACTCACTTGACATTACATGTATAGTGTAATATACTACAAACATATGATTGTAGTATAATCAAACATATATGAATCAAGATTTAATCCAATATCTGCAAAAACAAGTTGCAAGCACCGATGATCGGTTAAAGCACTTTACGTATGGTCCGAATGGAGAAAAATATCCCAATCGTTTCTTGTATGTGAAATTGCGTGAATATATCAGTGATTTTGTCGAGAAAAAATCAACCAATCGAATGGTAATTATTCCGGGGTTTCGAGGGGTTGGAAAAACGACTCTTATGGCGCAAATCTGCTCGGAATTTAGAAAGAAGGATTTTCAGGTTTTATTTTTGTCTGTAGAGGATTTGAGAAACTATTTTGATGTTGGTATTAATGAGATTATAGCGGCTTATGAAAAAATTATCGGTGAAGATTTGGAGAGTGTTAAGAAACCGATATTGATATTTTTTGATGAAGTTCAAACTGATCCTAAGTGGGCCACTACCCTGAAATCAATATTTGAAAGAACTAATAATGTTTTTTTATGTGCGACGGGGTCTGCGGCGATTATTTTACAATCAACACCTAATATTGCTCGTCGAGCCGTATTTGAACCGATGACTCCGATGTGTTTTGGAGAATTTCAGATGATAAAAAATAAAATTTATCCGACGCCAGGATTGAAAAGTAAAATCAGGCAGGCAATTTATTTTTCAGAAACGGCCCAAGAGGCTTATGGAAAATTATCTAGTTTGGGGAGCGAGGTCAACAGCTATTGGTCAAAAATCGATCGGCATGACATTAAAAAATATTTATCTTATGGAACTTTTCCTTTTGCGCTGACGATGCCAGATGAAATTTCCATTTATAACAGCATATCCCTGTTGTTGGAAAAAATTATCAAACAAGATATGCCAACGCTGGGCAGCTTCGATCAGGATACGCTAGGGGCGGTCAAGAGGATTTTGTTCGCTATCGCTGAAAATGACGTGACGAGCCTTAGCAATCTGGCGGATAAATTCAATATCAATCGTTTGACGATTGCCAATATTTTTGATGTTCTGGAAAAAGCGGAACTTTTAGTAAAGATTCCGCCACACGGTTCGAATATGACTATTGCCAATAAGCCGAATAAGTATTTGTTTATGAGCCCGGCGATTCGAATGTCCTTTTTCTATTTTACTGGTAATGAAAATACATATTTGACCCGGCAGGGAAAACTATTAGAAGATTCTATCGGTGCTCATCTTTACCGAGAATTTATTTTGAGGAGCGATGGCCTCATCCGTTATGATAGCGCTCAAGGAGGTGCTGACTTTATTTTGCAAATAGGTAATTCCAAAAAAATTGTTATCGAAGTGAGCCTTGGTAGCAAGGATAAAAAACAAGTTATAAATACTATGCAAAAAATAAAATCCAATTACGGTATTATATTTTCCAATACAGAACTGAAATTTGATGTGGAGACCAATATAGTTTTTGTGCCATTGGATTATTATTTTTTGATGTAATTTTATGAACGAATCAGAAACATGAGCTGAAGATATTGACCCGAAACTCAATAAAATTTGTTGAAGTCTGACTTCAACAAAGCTCAAAAATTAATTACATACTTAATTACGTAATAAATCCGGAAATAAAAAAACAATCCCGCTTAGCGGAATTGTTTTTTTTAAAAAGTAAGGATTTTATCTTTTGCTGAAAATCACTTCTCTGATCAATCTCCACAGGGCGTAAAACGGCAGCCATATCCAGAGAGTTTTCCTCATCCACTTGTCCAAATAGGTATTGACGTTTTCGGCCAAAAACATCCCAATCAGAAAATAAATAATAAAAAGCGTCAAACCGATAAAAATAAAAAGAAGCGCTTTTTCGTTCATAAAATTATTTTATTTCATAAATAACATCCTTCTTTTCTATCACAATCTTCCAGCCTTTCTTTTCCGCAATTTTTTTTAAATTTAAATTGGGATTGAAGGCGATGGGATTTTCCACAATTTCCAAAAATTTCGCGTCTGATTCCGTATCGCCAATTCCGTAAGAATCTTTGAAAGTGAGGCCTTTTTCCAGCGCGTATTGCTTGGCCGCGTGGCCTTTATGGATTGTCGGTTCAAAAACGGCCCGACCCGTATAAATTCCTTGCTCCGTTACTTCGTAGACTGATCCGAAAACCGCGTCCAGTTTCAAATAACGGTTATACTCCTCTACTATTTCGCTGGGCGAGCCGGAAATGGCAATAATGTTATAATTTTCTTTTTTTAATTTAGTTATCAGCTGATCGGCAAAAATATAAGTGCGGTCTTTGTAAAAAGGGACGACTTTTTTGCTGGCTTGAATAATTTGTTCCTGCCGGCAGCCTTTTAAATTTTCGGCATACAATTTGACCAAGGCTTTACGATATTCCTCATAAGAGCCTTCGTGGTTCAGCCAACTCGAATACAGACTGACTAATTCATTCCTCACCCTGACATTAAAAATTTTCATCCAGGCTAATTCATCAATCAGCTCAAAAGCCAGATTTTTTCTAAAAATCGTGCCGTCAATATCAAAAATAGCGAATTTTTCCTTCTTTTTCATCTGAATAAAAACTACGCGTTTTTCATTTTAAGAAAGATGCCGTAAATTCCCAAAACAATGCCGATTAAAATCCATTGCGTCCCGGCCAGCCAAAAATTCAACTGCCACACGGAAACAACTGCCGCGATTGAAACCGCGATGACTGATAATAATATTAGAGTTTCAGCTGTTTTTAACTTCATAAGAAAACACCTCCTCTCTTTTTTTATTATAGCATGGATTTACTCCATAACAATCATCGCTTTTCTTCCCTTATTTATTTCTTCCTTTTTTCCCGGAAAATCATGAATAGCCTCATAAAGAACATCCTCGTCATAGCGATAATTTTCCCCTTGGCGCGTGCCCGGATCGTTAGTTATGATTTCCCGCCCTTCATACCCGGTTAAAACCAAATTGTGATATAGCGGACCGGGATAAGTGAAATTAGGATTGCCCAAGAGCCTTCCGGCCGCCGGAACGATTATCGGCTTCCCCTTAGCCAGCCAGCGCTTCAAATCTTCCTTTTGAAAATCGTAAACCACTTTGAGATTTTCCAGGGCATAAAAATCTTCGGCTAATTTGACTATTTGGCTGGCGGCGCTATCCCGATAGTCGCCGTATTTTTTCAATTGAAAATCAATCATAGCTTGTATTTCTTTTTCGGCGATTTCCGGGCTTAATTTTTTGCTGTCGGAGAAATACTTAACCATTAACAGGGCGGCTTCTTCGCAAGCTTCTTCATGATATTCATCCCAATTTTTAAAAGGCGCCTGCGCCGTAAAAGGAACTTCCATTAAAATTTTATCGGGCAATTTTTCAGAAACGGAATTATTCGGCTTCGCCTCTGCTTGATTTTGATCGGATGGAATAATAATTATTTCCGTCTTGTCGATATTTTCCGTTTCTTTTTCTGATTTCCCGTTTTGAATTTCTATTTCAGCTTTTATCCGTTCTTCCCGGATTAGCTGATATTCCAAGCCGACCAGAACTAAGATAGACGCGGCTATAACCAGGATATTTTTCTTCTTAATTTTTCTCCCGATTATAATCAAGATCGTTTCCAGGAAAAAAAGAGCGCTAACCCAATCAAAGATTACATCCGTCAGCTTTCCGGATCGGTTAAGCACGAAAGCTTGATGAATTTCATCGCTTGCGGCGTAAAAAAGAGAAAAAAACAGCGAGAGCACGTAAGATGGAAAAGGATTTTTTTTACGCGCCTCGTGGAAAATCCGCCAAAAAAGCCAAACTAAAACGGCGTATTCAAAAAAATGAGCCCCTTTCCTTAAAAAAATTTCTACTGGCGTATTTTTCGTGTATCTCAAGCCCGGAATGGAAGAAAAATAAAAAATCCCTCCCGTCCAAATTATTAACGGAAAATAGTATTTAAAAAATATCAGAAATTTTTTTCTCATAAGCGCGATTGCGAACCTTATTTAATACACGATTACCGGAGTGCCGATTTCCGCCCAATCATACACGGTTTTGGCCGGGCCGATTCCCAGCCGAACGCAGCCGTGGGAAACCGGAATGCCCAAGTGGCTGGCTCCCTCTTTATAACCGCCGGGCCATTCGGGCAATTCATGCACTCCGAATTTCCCGTCCGGCACGATGGCCATCCAAAAAGGCATATATAAACCGTAAACCTTGGACCAGGCTCTGGGAGTTTTATTACGAATCGCGTATTGGCCCCTGGGAGTTTCCATTCCTCTTTTTCCCGAAGAAACCAGAAACGAGTCGATAATTTTTCCATTTTCAAAAATACTTAAAATCTGAACGGCCAAATTGATATCGACGTATTTGCCTTCCTTAATTTTGGCCCGGGTGAACCTTTTGGCCTGAAGCAGGCGGGCCGCGAAATCTTTTTCCCATTTTTGGGGAGGCAACGGCAGAGTTTCAAAAGAACTATTATAAATTTCCTTGTAATTTTCATCCGTGTCGCCGCGATATTTTATATAAACTTTAAAACGATACCTTTCCCCTTCCCGGGATTTGCCTTCCGGCAAAATTTTAAATTGAGTCTTCTCCGGATTATTCTGATAAGCCAGATTTCCAAAAGGATCGACCGTAAATTTAACCAGAAATTCCGCCACGGATTTATCGAAATCCACCACCACCGGATCCTCGATGTCAAAAACCACGTCTTTGGTTCCATCCGCCGGCCAAAAATTTTTAATTTTGGGATAAGCCGACGTTATAAAGTTTAATTCAAAAGGTTTTACGGGAAAAAATAAAACATTGCGGCCTTCCAAAAAATAAATCCGATATATTGTCTCCGGCTGCCAGAATTTTTCCGGCTGGATGATTAATTGGCGGCCGGAATCCTTCCATTGAAAATTCATCGCTGTTTCGGGCAATATTTTGATTTTCCCTCTATAGGCGCTTATGGATGCCGGGAAAGAAAAATCAACCACTATGGCTTCTTTGGGAGAAAGATTTTCTTTTTTGACAAGCACTCCTTGAGTTTCAAAAATTTGGGGATAATTGCCAAAAACCTCGATTAAGCCGAAACCACCCAGAATTAAAAGAAAAATGCCGCCTAAAATTAAAAATGAATTGCGCATAAAACAGAAAAACTATTGAGACCAAAGTTCTTTAGCTTGATTCCACAGCTCCGGATGATTTTTTTCCACTTTGAGCCAATACCACCATTCCACTCCCCAGAGATAAACCTCCGGAAAACCGACTTTCCGGGCAAAATCAACATTTTCTTTGAGTTTCTCGGCATTCATCGATTGAAATTGTTCTTCCAGCGGTCTTTCTGTTGTAGAACCGGAAATCCAGGGTTCCGCCTGCAATTCAATAACGATAAAATTTTCTTGATCGGTAAAAATTTCCGCTAACCATTTTTTAAGATGAAAAAACCGCGGACCGATCGGATAATTAAAATAACCGACGCCTTCTTTCCAGATCGTGCGATACATGGTGGTGCCGAAAACATCGGCTCTTTTAGCCGCTTCGATCCATAAGCTCAATTCCCCGCTGTCAGTTACGATAATTTTTCTTCGGGGATCAAGCAAACGGACTAATCCGATTTCACTATCCAATAATTGAACATCCAACGGAGGACAAATGCCAAATTTCAAAAAAGGCTCGTTCTCCACCTGCCAAAATTCAACCGCCGGTTCATTCTTATAGCGCTCAACCACCGTATTAATAAATTTTAAAAGGCGGGTTTTTCTTATTTGATTGTCGTTTTGCGCCCAAACGGGAATGGCGCACTCCGGCCAGCGAGGCACTTTCTGGCCGACAACCAAAATTATTTCCGCCTGGCGCTTCCCGGCTTCCTGCAACTGCCAATCCACTTGGGAAAAATCATATTCTCCCGGATTTTTTTCCACCAAATCCCAATAAACCGGAATGCGGATTTTTCTCACGCCCAAATCATCCAGAAGCGCGATAAAATTAGCCCGCCAGTCAACTTGAATATCCTGGGCGTAGCGGCTGGAAAAAGTCACTCCCAATTCTGCTTTTTCGTTGCTTTTTTTAACCGGAAAATTAAAATAAGCCAGCAAAAAAGCCGCCGCAATCAGCAGTGTTAACAACGTCCACTTGACACTTTTTATAATTTTTTTCAAAATAAGCATCCTGGTTTTAATTTAAAATTATCCTGTGGTTATTAACGCCACGCCCGCCATAATCACGCAAATACCCAAGGACTTTTGCAAGATATTGCGCGCTGTTTTCTTTTCTTGAAAAAGTTCCGGAAATTTAAATGACAATCCTAATCCCAGCAAGAAAACAAACACATATTCCATGGAGGCCAGAGCGTTAACCGCCGCCACAGAGCCCAAAGATACGGCGAAGTGCGTGAGCGCCGATCCCACTCCCCCTAAAATCTTATTGGCGACGAAAACAACTCCGGTTTTCCGGTTTTCTTTTTGAGGATGTCTTAGATTTTTAAGAGACGCTAAGATATTTTTTCTCCATAAAGAAAAAAAAAACAAGCTCCAAGCTCCGAAAACCAAGCCCAGGCGCGTCCAAATAAAAACATTAAAAAAGTTGTCCGATTCGTAAAAATATTTAAATGCGGTAAAGGCTGCCGCGATAAGAAGACCGGCTAGCATAGTCATTTTAAATCCGGAAAAAAATTTTCGCGGCGAAGGGCCTTTCTTGAAAAATTCCAATGAAATAAAAAATCCACCCGATATCAGGAGGAAAATTCCAGCCACTTCTGCTCTAGAAATTTTTTCTCCCAAAAAAGAAACGGATAAAATCAAAGTTGTAATCGGAATTATCGCTCCCGCGAGCGGCATCACCCGGCTGGCTTCGTTTTTTTCAATCGCCGTAAAAAGACAAAGGATGCCATATAAAAACACCGCGCCGGAGAGAATATACAATCCCAACTGGCCAAGGCTTACGCTGTGTAGTCCAAAAGGAAAGAGCAAAAAGGTAAAAGCGCTCATGAGGCCAACATAAAAAGCGTAAGTGGCCGGTTCGGCCACCCGATTGGAGGTCAATAAAAATTTATCTAAAATTGTTTGGAGCGCTATCAAAAAATAAGCGGCAATAGCGATAAAAATGTAAGCCATGGCGATTAATTTTAAATTCTAAATTATAAATTTTAAAAATTAAATTATTTAGATTTGAATTAAAATTTAAAACTTAAAATTTTAAATTGCCTTTGATTATTTCCCTATAAGCATAAAAGCTTTTTCTCGGCTTTCTTTCCAAGGTCTGATAATCAATTTCAATTAGCCCGAATCTTGGTTCGTATCCATACAGCCATTCGAAATTATCCATAAATGACCAATGATTATACCCAATAACCTCCACTCCTTCATCTATGGCCTTTTGAATATATTTTAGATGCTCCTTGAGATGTGTTATGCGATAAGAATCCTCTAGACCGACACCAAAAGGAAATCCATTTTCAGTTATATATATAGGGATTTTATAATCTTCATACGCTTCTTTAATTGCCTTGTATATTCCTTCCGGGTAGGCAATCCATCCCATTACATTGTTTTTATCTTCTTCGCTAAAAAAATTTATCTTTTCCGATTTCCAATTTTTTAAATTTATTTTTCCTATCCGATAATAGTTTAAGCCAAAATAATCCTGATACCCTTTTATCCTTCGATTAAAAGAAAGAACTCTAAACCATTTAGAAATTTTGTATATCAACCCTCCTAAAATATTATGTCCGCCCGAATCATACCAATTATATAAATGCGTCATCCCAACCAAGGCCTCTGGCTTTATTGAATGGATTATTTTGTAGGACTTAATATAAGCTCCGGCAATATTTTTTAACGCAAACCAAAAACTAAATGGATTCCTCTTTCCGGGAGGAAATAAACCCACAAGATATCCCATGCCCAAAGGAACCATTGGCTCATTTACAATCTGAAAAATATCAATTAAATCGCCCAATTCTTCGGTTATTTTCCGCACGTAACGGGCAAAAATTGCAACTGAAGCTTTTTTGTGAAAACCGTATTTTTTTTGAAACCAAATCGGGCTTACCCACCACCATAAAGTTACTTGCGTTTGTATATTTCTTACCTTCAAATCTTGCAGGATTTCCCGGTATTTTTGAATAGCTTCCAAGGAAAATACGCCTTCTTCTGTTTCTACCCGCGACCATTCAATAGAAAGGCGAAAAACTTTTACGCCTAACTCTGAAAGCAAGGCGTGATCGCTTTCCCAACGATTCCAATAATCGCAAGCCCGGCCTGATTGATCTTTGGTTTTCCCTTGTTTTTCCCATTCCCACCAATCCGCATTGGAATTGCCGCCTTCAATTTGGTAAGAAGATGTGGCCACGCCCCATAAAAAATTTTTTGGAAAAGGCATAAAAAAACCGGATAAATTGCTTAATGACTTTATTTTACACTATTTATTCATTTTTTACGAACAAAAAACACCCTTTTGGAGGTGCTTTAAAATATCAACAAACACATCTACTAATTTCTCCCTTTAGAAAAGGGAGAGATCCGAAGGATAGAGGGATTTTTATTGAAATATAAAGAGAGAATTTTTTAATTCAATTTCCGATAATAACGGCCGACATCGGCGATCCATTTGTTGGCGGCCGCCTGTCCTCCCGCGGCGTTGCAGTCCGATCCGCACTTCCAAACCACCATTTCCGCCGGCGTGTCGATTTTTTTTCCAATTAAATTATCAATGCGTCCGCCGACTGTTTTTACGGCCTGTTCCGGAGAATCAAAGCAGCTATAACCCGATTCCGTTCGCTTATAACCGCCACGATATCCCCAGTAATTATAGCAATCCCGTCCGTATTTCCGCGGAGAGCGTTTGCCCCAATTGCTTTCCTTTTTCGCTATTGCAATGAGAAAAGAAGCGGTTTGGCTGTTTTCTTTGGCCAGATAAGGAGCCATTTTTTCCATCGGATGGCCCGACATCATCTCTTTAATCTTTTTTTCTTCCCCAATTTTAATTTCGTCTTTTGAGCCGTCGCACAAAACCGCGCTTCTTGGCGCTTGGCAGATTTTTTCCACCAATCCCTTGCCAATCCGATTTAAGGGATCCAGCTTGGTTAAATTAATTTTTTCTGAATCAACCGCTTTTTCAACTAAAGCCTTCTCTTCCGCTAAAGCGTAAAAAAACAGCCCTAAACCCAGTAGGCAGACGGCTAACGCCAGTTTAATATTCTTTTTTTTCGTCTTTCTTATGTTCCCAAATCTGCTTTGTAATCCTTGCAAATACACCAGAAAATAGTTATCACCCATATAATATTGTCATTCTTTCCTCCTCTTTTCCCCTTATTTACGGCTCTATCCGGCTTTTTGGCAACTATCATCCATTCTAGCAAAAATAAGATTACCGGTCAATCCCTCGCCAATTCCGCGCCGCTCCAAGACGCAAAAATTATATCAGAGTGTTAAAAAAGAAATTTGGCAATTCAAAAAGGCTAAGCTTCTGCCGACCGTTAAAGCCGAGGAAAACTTAGCCTTTTATGCGAAATCTCTGATTTAATTTTTCAACGCCAACTTTTTCTCATTTTCCGCCTTAAAATTTATAAACTGGACAACTGAAAAAGCGATGATAAACGGATTAACTACCAAAATAATCAGTAAAATTAAAGCGTTTAAGTATAAAAAGGCCAAGTCGCGCCAATTGACTAAGGGAAATTTTTCTTTCAAAAGAGAACTATTCGGCTGATTTTTGTCTATGATCGGCGCGGTTTTGAGATTGGCGTCGGCTTGTTTTTCCAGAGCCTGCACTTGAGGCGCGGGAGTATTTTTAACCGAAAAATCAGGAACAAAGTTCATGGGAGTTCCAAATTCTTGAACAGTTATAATAGCCAAGTGTCCTTCGATTACGCCCTGTTTGACTGCCACGCCTATTTCTCTAAATTCCTGGTTGAGAATGTTTTTCCGGTGAGTCGGACTTTTCATCCAAGCCAGATGCTGGTCAAAAGCATTGTGAAAGTCCATGGCTAAATTTTCTCCCGCGTAGTGATAATCGTAATTGTTTTTTTCCATCCAGAACCAGGGTGTTTTGCCTCCGGGAGAATTATGCGCGAAATAATTTTCTTTAATCATATCTTCGGCTTTTTGCCCGGCCGCAAGATTCAATTTTTCATTTTCTGTTAAAATATCCAGCCCTTCCGTTTTTCTGGATTGATTGACTAAATTGATTACTTCCTCTTTAGTTATTTCCGTCATTGAGCTGGCGGAAACATCTGCAGAAAAAGTGAAAATCAAAACCAAAATCATCAAGATTATCCCCAAAGTCTTTTTTATTCTATTTTGATTTATTTTTTTCATAATTCTTCGCTAAAAAACAAAAAAGCGTTTCACCCCTTAGAAACACCTTTTTCCTTTAAATCAGGCTTTTTTCCGGCTAATTTCCACTAAAACATCCAACCGATCTTCTTTAATTATACTCTATTTAAGCCAAAAAGTCAACTCTTTTTATTCAGTTTTTTAAAATACAAATTAACATCGGATATCCATTTGTTGGCGGCTGCTTGTCCTCCCGTGGCGTTGCAGTCCGATCCGCATTTCCAGATAACCATTTTCTCGGGATTATCTTTGCCATATTCCTCAATTAAAGTTTCCAGCCTTTTAGCGACCGTATCCACCGCGTCTTTATGGCTGTCAAAACAAGTATGCCCTCCGGTTCCCATTCTTTTCCTTATGCCCCGATAACCCCAATAGTTATAGCAATCTTGTCCGTTAAGAACCGGAACTCTTTTCCCCCAATTACTTTCCTTTTTGGCGATACTTACCAGAAAAGCGGCTATGATGCGATCTTGTTTGACAATTTCCGGAACCATTTCCTCAATGGGATAGCCCTTGACCATTTTTCGAATTTCCTTTTCCAAAACATCTTCTTTTTCATTTTGGCCGTAGTCTTTCAACAATTTAGTGACAAATTCCACCTCCGCTCCGTCCGTAGCATAATCTTCAGCGCCCAAAACTTCTCCTTTTTTACTTTCTGTTTGAACCGCGATTTTGGTTTTTTCTTCATTTATTTTGGCTGAAACGCTTTCGCCCAGATAACGATAAATAAAAGTCATAGTCACCATGCCAAAAATTACCGCTCCGATAATGGAAACATTCCAGGCGCGAGCCAGAGAAGGACCTTGCAATGAACCGCCGATCCAATCCCTTGTATAACGGCTAAAATCAGAATATCTTTCCTGCAATTCTTTCAGGAAATAATCTTTTTCTCCCAGGGAAAAACTATAATCGGAAAAAGGCTTATTTTGGCTGAAATACAAGCTGTCCAGTCTTTTATAAGAGCGCTTGGGGGAGATTGCCGCGTAGCGATGGGATTGTTCAGGGAAAAAAACTCTGGTTCTTTTTCTTTTTCCCGTCGGAAGCAAGATAGAATTTTTTTTGGTTCGCAAGACATAACGCGCCAGCGGCAAATCAAAAGAAGCCAGCTGGTTCCTTCTTGCCGCTCTTTTCAAATCATTCAAAAGAAAAGGTATTTTTTTCCTTTGCGATTCTTTATTCAGCAGATAGAGATCTTCTAAATTACGTTCCGGCTTTTTCATTGAATTTAACTCCCCTAAAACAGGCGGGTTCGCCGATTAAGGCTATTTATTCCGAAAACCCTTCCCGCTTTTTTCATTTTACCTTAGCTGCGTTTTTTCCGCAAAAAAATCTTCGATTTCCGGCGTGCCTGTAAAGCATTGGTTTTTTTGAATGTCGTAAAGAAACGGCACGCCGATTTCTTTTTCATTTTCTATTCCGCATTTTCGCGCTTTCTCGGCCAGAATTTCACCGTTAGCCTGATTATGGAAAACTTCCAGGCGGTCGAATTTCACTTTTTCGGCAATCCGGTTTTCTTCCAAAAATTTATCCACATCCCGGCAATGGGGACATTCCCGGCCGTAAAAAAGAATAATTTCAGAATTTATTTCTGTCGCTTTTTCCGGCTTGGTCCAATACCAAAGCCCCGCGATCAAAATCGCGATTCCGAATAAGAATAATCCCGTCTTTACGCTCTGTTTCTGTTCCATTAGATGAATTAATACCCGGATTAAAAAACAAAAACAATCATATCGCGAATCCCTCTGCTTTTAATCTTACGAAGTCGGACTTCGTAAGAGAGATTTACGGAGGACTGTCCTCCGTAGAGGTTTTGGAGAGTTTAAAAAAATCATTTAAAAACGACTCTCTCTTTTTAAGATTTTAAAAATTATTTTACTAAAAACTAATCCCTAAAAGCTATAAGCTAAAAGCTAAAAGCTAATCTTCTACCACGGCGTCACTTCCCGATAACCTGACGAACAAGGTTGAGCGTTGCAAGATTGAGTTTCGGTTCGGGAAGGGCAAAAACAACTTTTAGTCTGGGTGCCGCCTCCGCAATCTTTGCTGCAAGATCCCCAGCTACTGCAAGTATTGGGCATAGTTCCGGAACAATTGCCTCCGCAACCATCGGAACAAGTGTCGCCGACGCAAGTGCTGGAAGCGCAGGAACAATTAGAAACGCAGGGAGGAGGATTCACGCCGACGGTGACTGATTTAATTCCGCTGCTGACGCCAGCCGCGTTCCAGCACTCCAGGGAATAAGTTTTGG
>PEVT01000025.1 GCA_002780175.1 Candidatus Moranbacteria bacterium CG06_land_8_20_14_3_00_40_12
AGGACATATCCATATATTGTCATATGCCTCCCACTATACTTTCCCTTCATAGATTTTTAAAGCTCTACATGGAGAATATCATATGAACCAGCGCAATAATTTGACAAAAGTTTAAAAATAAACTATTATTTAACTTGGAATAAACCCCTCCAAGATGGGGTAAATTGAAAATCAAACCCAATTTTATCAAGATAGGCTGGACAATCGCCCCAATTTTATCGGGGAGGAAAGTCCGGACATCACGCCGCGCTCTGCGCGGTAAATGGTAATGGATAACGTCCACCCGATAAATCGTGAGATTTATTGAGGGAGAGCGCTACAGAGACAATACTATCTGATTTTGCCACACCGCTTAGGCGGAGACAAAATCGGAAAAAGGTGAAAAGTATGCCGAGGTTCAAGTTCGCTTTATCAGCTGATTAGCGAAATTATGAGCTACGGCAGTTCTTGGTCAGCAATGGCCAATGATGGCAAGCCCTACCTGATGCAAGGCCGTGCCCAATGCGTAAGCCTTGGGAGTGCCGCTTGACTCCGACGGTAACGTCGGAGCTAGATAAATGATTGTCTTCCATCCGCCTCGGCGGACGGAAACAGAATCCGGCTTATAGGCCTGTCTTGATAAAATTGGGTTTGATTATTTATTTTATGAAAAAATCCGAATTATTTTTCAGCGCTATTCAAGTTCCGGTCGATTTTCTGATGATCACGCTGGCTGCTGCTTCCGCTTTTGCTATTAGAAATTTTCCGCAAATTATAACCTTAAAGCCCAAGCTTTACAGTTTCCCCTTCGATGTTTACATAAAAGTCGTCTTAATGACGGCGCCTTTTTTTATTTTGATTTATGCTCTGGAAGGACTTTATAGCATTAAGGTTACCAAAAAATTCTGGAAAGAAGCGTTGAAAGTTTTTTCCGCCACTTCCATCGGATTAATCATTATCATCGTTGCCATCTTTTTAAAGAGAGAATGGTTTTCTTCGCGGTTTATCATTTTAGCCGCTTGGGGACTGGCGACTTTTTACGTGATTTTAGCCCGCTATCTCCTGCAGCTTATCCAGAGATATCTCTTGTGCCGTTATGATATCGGCGTTCATCGGATTCTTTTGATCGGTCGCAACGGGAAATTAGGCGCCATTGATAGATTAATCCGGCAAAATAAAAATTTAGGCTATCAAGTGATCGGCCAGATTGATTCAACGCATATCAGGGATATCAAAGAAATCCGGAAGCAAAAAGGCATTGATGAAATTATTCTGTGCGAACCATCCATTATCGATGAAGAACAGGAAAAACTGATTGATTACTGCGCGATTAATAATATTGTTTATAAATATATCGCTACCACTTTGCAGACTTCCAATATGAAATTAAATGTTTTGGGAGACGAGCCGATTATTGAAGTGCAGCACACTCCTCTGGACGGCTGGGGACGGATTTTAAAAAGAATTTTTGATATTTTAGCTTCGATTTTGGGAATTATTTTAACTTTACCCGCGATGCTTCTGACTTTTCTGGCTATTTGGATAGAAGATCGCGGGCAAGGGCCGATAATTTATAAAAACCAGCGAATAGGAGATAACGGCAAAAAATTTTTGGTTTATAAATTCCGCTATATGCAGTGGAAATATTGCATCGCTAAAGAAAATCCGCAACTGGAAGAAGCGATAAAATTTGAAAAAGAATTGATAAAAAATCAGAGCATCCGCAAAGGGCCGCTGTATAAAATAAAAGACGATCCCAGAAAAACTCACGTCGGCAGATTTATTGAAAGATTTTCTCTTGATGAGCTTCCTCAATTTTTCAATGTTCTTTGGGGAAATATGAGCATGGTCGGACCCCGGCCCCATCAAGAAAGAGAAGTGGAAAAATACATGGAATACCACCGCCGCTTGCTCACCATCAAGCCGGGCATTACCGGTATGGCGCAAATTTCCGGCCGATCGGATTTGGATTTTGAAAGAGAATATAAATTGGATTTGTATTATATTGAAAATTGGTCGCTGTGGCTGGATATTCAGATTTGTTTTAAAACTGTCGGAGTTTTGTTTAAAAGAAGAAAAAATTTATAGTTCCAGGATTTATTAAAAAATTGTTATTGCCTGCCTGCCGGTAGGTAGGCGAGCCCCAAAGGGGCGTGGCAATCTAATTAACCTTATTTATCGTTGCGATAAGCCGCATATTCGACACGGTAATCTAAATTTCAAAATTAGATTACTTCTCCGCCAGCTGGCGGATCGCAATGACACTGTTATTATTTCAAGCCTATCTAAGGTTTTTTATTTGTCTAAATACCAAAAAAAGGCTAGACTAAAGCTATGAAAATCGCCTTGGTTCATGATTATCTGGTTCAATATGGGGGCGCCGAAAGGGTCTTGGAGTGTTTTACCGAGCTTTTTCCTTACGCGCCTGTTTATACTTTAGTTTATGATCGGAAAGCCATGCACGGCGTTTTTGCCCAAAAAGACATCCGCACTTCTTTTATTCAAAAAATTCCTCTAGCCAGAAAAAAACATCGCCTTTTCCCCCAATTGATGCCGATGGCGATCGAACAATTTGATTTTTCGAAATACGATGTGGTTCTTTCCGATTCCTCCAGTTACGCCAAAGGCATTATTACCGGGCCGGAGACTTTGCACATTTCTTACATTCACACGCCCATGCGCTATGCCTGGGATGATTGCCAGAAATATACCAGTGATTTTTATTTTCCCGCTTTGATAAAGAAATTGGTTCCTTTCGCGATGAATTATATCAGGATTTGGGATCGCGTTAGCATAGAAAGAGTGGACAAAATAATCGCCAATTCTAACTTTGTGGCCAGGAGGATAAAAAAATATTATAAAAAAAATTGCGTGGTTATCCATCCTCCGGTAAATGTCAGCCAATTTTATTTGAGTCAAGAAAGAAAAGGCTATTTTTTAATGGTAGGCAGGCTTTTGGCTTACAAACGGCACGATATTGCCATTAAAGCTTTCAATCAATTAGGCTTGAAGCTTAAAATAATCGGCCGGGGTCCGGAATTAAAAAAACTTAAAAAAATCGCTCGTTCCAATATTGAATTTTTAGGCCGGGTAGACGATGTAAAATTGGCGGATTATTACGCCAAGTGCCAGGCGTTTATTTTCCCCCAGGAAGAAGATTTTGGCATTGTAGCCATGGAAGCGCTGGCGGCCGGACGGCCGGTCATTGCTTTTTGCGGCGGGGACATTCCGGAGCATCTGGAGGAAGGCAAGACCGGATTATTTTTTGAGAATCAATCCAGCCGGGATATAGTGGAAACCGTAAAAAAATTTCAAAATCTGAATTTCGATTCTGTTTATATCCGCCAGCAGGCGGAAAAATTTGACAGAGAGATATTTAAGGCTAAAATACTAAGATACGTGACGGAAGAATTAAACAAGCATAAATTAAAACTGTCATCCTGAACAAAGTTCCGGGTATTCGGGACGGAGTCGAAGGATCTAAAATTTTGTAATTAGATTCCCTGCCTGCCGGCCCGCCTACCGGAGGTCAGGCAGGCAGGCTCGGCCGGGATTGGAATGACAATTAAAAAACCATGGAACTCAAAGAATATTTAGCCATTATCAGATCTGATTTTAAACTTTTTGGCAGCGTCGTTGCTGTCGTTATTTTAGCCAGTTTCAGCTATTTTTATTTGCAACCGACGGTTTATGAAGCCTCTTTGATTTTAAATATTACCCGTAGCGGATTGCAAAAATCGGACCAGTATAAATTTGATGATTTTTATCGGCTGCAAGCGGATGAAAAATTCGCGGAAACTCTGGTTCAATGGATAAAAAGTCCGCGCATTGCCCTGGATATTTGGACTGCATCGGGAAATAACCCGGAAAATTTAAACTTAAGGCAACTTTCCAAATTATTTAAAGCGGAAAAGCTTTCTTCCCAGATTGTTTCCGTAAAATTTTCAACCGCCAATCCGGAAATAGCCCGAAAAATATCCGATTCCATTATGGAAGTGATTTCCCGGGAAACAGCCGCGCTTAACAAAGATCAGCGGGAGGAAAATTGGTTTGCCATCGTCGCGCCTGATCCGGTTGTTTTAATTTCCCGAATTAACCCGTTTTTTCTTTTTCTAGCTTCTTTGGTTATGGGTTTATTTTTAGGTTTTTGGATTGTTTTAGTCAGGCATTATTTAAAATAAAGCAGACAAACATGGCAAAAATCGGCATAGATGTGAGGTGTTTAACGGAAGGCAGGAGGACCGGAGTAGAGGAATATACCATCAATCTTCTTAGGGAAATATTGCGTTTTGATGTTCAAAATGAATATCTTCTTTTTTTAAACTCCTGGAAAGATTCCCGGACTGATTTAGCGTGGCTTAAAGAATTTCCCAAAGTTCAAATTAAAAGATTTAAAATCCCCAATAAGATTTTGAATTTTTGCTTTTGGTATTTAAATTGGCCTAAAATTGACCGCTTGCTGGGCGGAGTGGATGTTTTTTTTATGCCCAATTTAACTTTTTACGCGCTAAGCCGGAAAGTCAAGCTGATTGTCGCCTGGCACGATCTTTCTTTTGAAAGATATCCGGAAATGTTCTCTTTAAAAAGAAGATTATGGCATTATCTGGTGCAGCCGAAAAAAATTTGCCGGAGAGCGGAAAAAATAATCGCGGTTTCCCAATCAACCAAAAATGATTTAACCGGTTTATATGAAATAAATTCTGAAAAAATCGCCGTTCTTTACAGCGGAATTGCCGACAAATTTAAAATTATCGACCGAAATGACAAGAAACTGATAGCGGTTAAAGAAAAATACCATCTGCCTTATCGTTTTATTCTTTATCTGGGAACAATAGAACCGAGAAAAAATATTATTTCTTTGATTAGCGCTTATAACCAATTGAGAATTTGGGCGCGAAAAGAAAATAATGAGGATTTGCATAAGTATAGATTAGTGATTGCCGGGCAAAATGGCTGGATGATGGACAGAATTCTGAAAGAAATTGAGAATTCTCCTTTTTGCGAAGATATTTTAAAAATAAATTTTATCGAGGAAGAAGATAAGGAATATTTTTACAACCTGGCTTCCTTGTTTGTTTACCCGTCTTTTTTTGAGGGCTTTGGCTTTCCACCCCTGGAAGCCATGCGTTGCGGCGTGCCGGTTATTGTTTCGCACTCTTCTTCGCTGCCGGAAGTAGTGGAGGACGGGGGAATATTAATCGATCCCAATCGGCCTTCCGAAATTGCCGTGGCTATGCGGGAAGTCTTGACCAGTCCAATTTTGCGCGCGGATTTGATTAAAAAAGGCCTGAAACAAGCGCAAAAATTCAATTGGAGAAAATCAGCGAAAAACTTTATTACATATTTAAATATGTAATAAAGTTTTTCGCTGATACATCATTTGCTGACGGCCGTAAGTTGGTGATGCAGGGGATCAATTTATCAAATTTTGCTTTTTTTGCTTTTTATCCAAAAAAATGATAAGTATTTAGAATAGGTTCATTGATAAATTATAAATTCCGGGAAAAAATTCCTTTAATATTCATAACGCATTAAAAAAAGACAGCCGCGGCTGTCAAAAGGAGGAAATCATGATTAAAGAGGAAAGAGGGCCGGTAATCTCAATGGAAGCCGCTTATCATTGTGTTACCGGAAATTATCAGCCGGTGGATAAAGCGATAATAACGGAAGCAAGCGTTATCGCGTCCACTCTGATTTCCTGGATGCTGGAAATCGGAGGAATTGTGATTAATGGCGTGAAAATCGACTTTTATAAAAGTTCCAGGGACGATATCAAAGTTACTTTCAAATTGATTATAAAATTATTTCCCAGGAATTCCGCCCGTGTCCTTGGAATAACATGGAATAAACATCTGGGGTATTTTGAGTCCCAGAGGAATATGACGGGCAGTTATATTTCTCAGGAGGAGGTGATAGGCGGAATGAAAGTCATTTTCCGCGATTTTCTATCCGGTCTGGCGGAGACGGAAATGAAAAGCGGAGAAAATCTCCAAAAAATAGTGGAAAAAATGAAAGGAAAAAAGAGATAAAAAAAACGCTTCTCCGGTCACAGCCGCGCGCTCGCAATGAGCCGCGGCTTTTTTCTCCAGAAAAAAGCCGGCGCCAGGCGATAAGATGAAAATCGCCGATGGCTGAACTGGCAGTTTATATTATTTTGATGTTATAATTAGCTTGTTATGCGCATTGGAATCGACGCCCGTTTTTTTGGTTCAACCTGCAAAGGCTTGGGCCGTTACACGGAAAAACTCATCCAAAATCTGGAAAAAATCTCCGCCCAAGGCGGACCAGCTTCTGGCCGGGATAATCAGTATTTTATTTTTTTATCCCAGGAGGGTTTTAAGGAATATCAGCCGCAAACCGGAAATTTCCAAAAAGTTTTAGCGAATTATCGGTGGTATTCTCTGGAAGAACAACTGAAGATGCCGCCGCTTTTGAGCAAATATCGATTGGATTTAGTCCATTTTCCTCATTTTAACGTGCCGCTTTTTTACCGGGGAAAATTTATCGTGACCATTCACGATTTGATTTTATTGCATTTTCCGACTTTGCGAGGCACGACTCTCGGCCCGGTTTGTTATTGGTTTAAATTCTGGATGTATGAAATAGTCATTCGCTTCGCGATTAAGCAGTCGAAAAAAATCATCGCTGTTTCCGAATTCACGAAAAAAGATCTGCTGAAAAATTATGCCATTGATCCCTCGAAAATCGAAGTGACTTACGAAGCTTGCGATGATTTTTGCAATTGGCGGCCGGAAAAGGAAGATCAAATCTTAAAAAAATATGCTATAATGAAGCCATACCTTCTCTATGTGGGCAACGCTTATCCTCATAAAAATTTAGAGAAGCTGGTTTCGGTTTTTTGCGAACTTAAGAAAAAAATAACGGATATCAATCTGGTGCTGGTAGGCAAAGAAGATTATTTTTTTAAAAAACTAAAAGAAAAAATTACCGCCAGAAAACAAGGAGCGGGAATAGTTTTTACCGGATTTATCTCAGATGCCGAACTGGACATTTTTTACAAAAACGCTTTAGTTTTTGTTTTTCCGTCGCTTTATGAAGGCTTCGGATTGCCGCCGCTGGAGGCCATGGCCAAGGGAGTTCCGGTAATTTCCTCCGATCATCCTTGCATGCGGGAGATTCTGGGAGAAAGCGCTTTTTATTTTAAAGCTGAAGATGAAAAAGAAATGGCGGAAAAAATAACGGAAATCGTCAGCAATTCCGGATTGAGAGAAAAATTTATTCAAAAAGGCTATGCCCAAATAAAAAAATACAACTGGCGATTGATGGCGGAAAAAACCAAACATATCTATCAAAACAATGGCTTTTAAGAAAAAAAATATTCTTTTTTTGATGCTGGATGTCCGGCCCGTTGATAAAAAGGGCGATTTGAATTTGGAAAAAATCGGCTTAAAAAACAAAACAATCGTCTTAAACTCGAAACAACCGTTAAGTCCGGCCTCAATTTGGCTCAAAAAGGATTTATCTCCCCAAAAAATTGAAAATGAAGCTCCAAAGGAAGTGTTTTTTGAAAAAAAGCCGGTTTTAAAAGAAAAATCCGCCAAAACTTTTAATAAAAAAATATTTTTTGATAAACTTGGCAAGGTCGGGAATATTTTTTCCAATTTGCCTTTAAAGAAATTAATCTTATTTCCAGCCGGTATTTTTTCGGCGGTCGCCTTAACCATACTGGGAGCCAATTTTTTGCAGAAAGCGCTTTTAATGAAAAATTCAGCCAGTATTGACGGTCAGAAAGCTTTTGTCAATCTAGTTCAAGCCAGGGAAAATCTGGAAAACCGCGATTTTGAAGCGGCGGCGTTCGATTTCCAGGAAGCTTACGCGGAATTTTCCTCGATTTCCAGGAAAATTGACGGATTAGGAGGAAAAATGCTTGAAGTTACGCGTTTTATTCCCTATCTTTCAAAAATTTCCTCCGGAATTAACTTGACTAAAGCCGGGGAAAATATTTCCCAAGCCGGAATTATTTTCAGTGATTTAGCCAAAGATTTGAGCCAACAAAACAATGAACTTAGCCTTAATCAGCCGGAAATTTCTTTTTTAGAAATTTTGAAAAACTTTCAGGCTAAATCGCAGGAAATTTCTGTTCTTTTGGAAGAAGCCAAAGAAAATATTGATGAAGTCAACGTGGAGGATGTGCCGGAAAATTACCAGGAAAATTTCCTGGAACTCAAGGATAAACTGCCCGAAGCCGTGACTTTAATCCGGAATCTAAAGAACAACGAAGAAATTTTTACCGAAATATTGGGAGGTAATGGACCGAGAAAATATCTTTTTCTCTTTCAGAATAATCAGGAAATGAGAGCCACGGGCGGTTTTATCGGATCCTACGGAGTGCTGAATATTTTTAACGGCCGGATTAAAAATTTCTTTATTGACGGAATTTTTAATCCGGACGGCCAGCTGAAGGAAAAAGTGATTCCTCCGGAGCCCATTCAGAAAATCAGCGCTGCCTGGAGCTTGCATGACAGTAATTGGTTTCCGGATTTTCCGGTTTCGGCTGAAAAAGCCATTTGGTTTTATGAAAAAACCGGCGGGCCGACTGTGGACGGAGTCATCACTATGACGCCTTCGGTTATGCAAAAACTTCTGGAAATCACCGGTCCGATTGAAATGCCCGAATATCAGATAACTGTTGATCGGAATAATTTTTTGGAAAAAGTCCAAACGGAAACAGAAATTAATTACGATAAAGAATTGAATCAGCCTAAAAAAATTCTGGCGGATTTGGCGCCCTTAATCCTGGACCGTTTGTTTAACGGCCAAAATTTTTCTCAAATGGGGAAAATTTTTAAAGTTATGGAAGCCAGCGTCAAAGAAAGGCAAATTTTAATTTACGCCAGAAATTACGCGATCGAAAAGGAACTTTCCGCCTTGGGCTGTTCCGGAGAAATTTTAAAAACCGACAAAGATTATTTAAGCGTTATCAATTCCAATATTAACGGCTATAAAACCGACGGAGTGATTGAACAAAGCGTCGAGCATGAAGCAGAGATAAAAACCGACGGCTCCATTCAAAATACGATCACTATCACCCGCAAGCATACGGGCGGAAACAGCGCTTTTGAATGGTGGAATAAGGTCAATGTCGATTATATGCGGGTTTACGTTCCGCAAGGATCGATTTTGCTTTCTATCGAGGGTCAAACGCGGGAATTCAGTTCTCCGCCTTTAAATTATAAGCTTTTGGGCTTCAAGCAAGATCCCCAAGTCAAACAAGAAGAAGATTTTATGGAAATTGACCCGGAAAGCGGAACGCGGGTTTACCAGGACGCGGGTAAAACCGTTTTTGCCAATTGGGTTTATGTGAGCCCGCAGGAAGAAGTGAAAATAAAATTCAGTTATTTGCTTCCATTTAAAATCAAACCGGGAGAAAAGAATAATTCCCTGGAAGTTTATTCCTTGCTTTTTCAAAAACAAGCCGGCAGTCTGGAGGAAAATTTTTCCTCCAGAATAATTTATCCCGCTGATTTTATTTTATCCTGGAAATATCCCGCCGATTTGGAAAATAAAGAAAATGCGCTTAGCCGGCCGGCGGAAAAAATAAAAATAGACCAATTCATCGGAGCCGCTTTCACAAGAAAATAATTTTTAAAACCGCGTGATTAAGAGAATTTTCAATAATAATTTTATCAATTCCCAGCCGTCTTATTCAGTGCTCTCGGCGGCTTTTATCATTACGCTGGCTGGTTTAACCAGCCGTTTTTTAGGGCTTATTCGGGATCGCCTTTTAGCTTCCAGCTTTGGAGCCGGAGACACGCTGGATGTTTATTATGCCGCTTTCCGGATTCCCGATCTTATTTATAATCTTTTGATTTTAGGCGCTTTAAGTTCCGCCTTGATTCCGGTTTTTACCGGGCTTATCAGCAAGGATCGGGAAAAAGAAGCCTGGGATTTGATTAATGGAATCATAAATATCTTATTTCTTTCCATTATTTTTATTTCAGCGGTTTTTTGTCTTTTTACTCCTTTGATCATGCGATGGCTCACTCCGGGTTTTTCTCCGGAAAAAATGGCTTTAACCGTTTCTTTTACCCGAATAATGTTTTTCAGCCCGATTTTTTTAGGCATTAGCGGAATTTTTG
This sequence comes from Candidatus Moranbacteria bacterium CG06_land_8_20_14_3_00_40_12, assembly GCA_002780175.1. Lineage (GTDB taxonomy): Bacteria > Patescibacteriota > Minisyncoccia > Moranbacterales > UBA2206. The sequence goes on from PEVT01000025.1 coordinate 10,080, forward strand.
GCGGAATCTTAACTTCGTTCAGAAGATTTTTGATTTATTCCATCGCTCCCGTTTTTTATAATATAGGCATAATCATCGGCGTAATTTTTTTAACCCGGATTTTAGGCGTCATGGGCCTGGCATGGGGAGTGGTTTTAGGAGCTTTTTTTCATATGCTTATTCAATATCCGGCCGCTAAAAAATTAGGTTTTTACCACAGTTGGACATTTTTCACGGCTTGGCAAAACGCGCAGGTGAAAAAAGTTTTTCGCTTAATGTTTCCGCGGACACTGGGAATAGCGGTGAGCCAGATAAATTTTTTAGTGATAACGATTTTTGCTTCCACTTTAACTTCAGGCAGTTTGGCGGTGTTTACTTTCGCGCAAAATCTGCAAAGCGTTCCACTGGGACTTTTTGGAATTTCATTCGCGATTGCCGCTTTTCCCTTGCTTTCTTCCCTGGTCGCCAAAGAAGAAAAAGCTGATTTTATAAAAATTTTTTCGGTTACTTTAAGACAAATTATTTTTTTTGTCATACCTCTAAGCGCTTTTATTTTTGTCTTGCGCGCCCAAATCGTCAGAGTAGTTTTAGGTTCCGGAAAGTTCGATTGGGAAGATACTATCTTGACTTTTCAGTGTCTGGGAATTTTTACCTTGAGTCTTTTTGCCCAAAGCGTTACTCCGCTTCTCACTCGGGCTTTTTTTTCTTTTCATGACACCAAAACGCCTTTTTATATCGCTTTGATTTCAGAAACTATCAATATACTTCTGGTAATTTTTTTGATTGAAAAAATGGCGGTTATCGGATTGGCGCTGGCTTTTTCTTTGGGAAATGTAATTCAAGCTCTAATACTCTTTTTTGTTTTAAGAAAAAAATTTGCCATTCGAGACGATCGCAATATTTTGCGCTCTCTAACCAAAATAATTACCGCTTCTCTTTTAGCCGCGATCGCTATCCAGATTTGCAAAGACTTGACCGATATCTGGTTGAATATTGATACTTTTTTGGGAATTTTTACCCAGCTTTCCGTGTCTCTGACTTGCGGACTGGCGATTTTTATTTTAATTTGCTATCTTTTAAAGCTGGAAGAATTCTTTAATTTCAAAAAATCTCTGACTAAAAGAATATTTAAAAACCGCCAGGTTATCGCTGAAGACACCAAGGATGTGAGCGGAATTTAAGCCGTTTATTTTAAAAAAGGAAAGCGGCCGAAATTTGGCAAAAAGTTTGCATAAAAAGAATTGAGCGAAATATAAAATAAGAGATATGCCAGTTTTTTTGCGGCTAGCTAAAGGACGGTAATCGGCATGTTACCAGTCCGAATCGGGAATTGATAATTTTATTTTTTATGAAAGAACAATTTGAAAATATAACCGCGCCAGAATGTTTGGACAAGGATCAAGAGTTGAGAAATTTTGTAAATGAACATATTTTACCCTTTGCGAATAAAGAAAAACTGAAATCGGTTATCATGTATGGAAATTATTTGAGAAATCCCCAAAAAGCTCAAGACATAGATATTTTAATTATTTACGAGGGCGATAAAAAAGACTTGCAACACCTAAATAAGTATAAAGGTAAATTTGATACAACGGTATTTAACCTTAATTGGGTGAAAAACAACATTATCGGCAGAAGGGACTTGTCTGATTACAGGGTTTTATACGGGCAAGATTTGTTTAAGGAATTGACTTGGGAAAAATATGAAAAAAATAAAATTTTTCGCGGCGCTTAAAAAAATCGCTAAAAAATATTCATGCAAGAACAAAGAAAGATCAGGAATTTTGCCATAATCGCGCATATCGACCATGGTAAATCGACTTTGGCCGATCGCTTTTTGGAAATTACCAGGACCGTGGAAAAAAGAAAAATGAAAGAGCAGCTGTTAGATCAGATGGATTTGGAAAGAGAGCGGGGCATCACCATCAAATTGCAGCCGGTCCGAATGGAATATGAGCTTAAAAATCCCAATGTTAAAATTCCAATATCCAATAAAATCCCAAACCCCAATGAAAAAAAATTGGAAACCTGCCTGCCGGTAGGCAAGGTTGGAAATTTGGATTTGGAAATTACAAGTTCAAAATATATTTTGAACTTGATTGACACGCCGGGGCACGTGGATTTTAATTATGAAGTTTCCCGGTCGTTGGCCGCCGTGGAAGGAGCGATTCTCCTGGTGGATGCTACCAAAGGAGTCCAGGCCCAAACACTTTCCAATTTGTATTTAGCTGTTGAACAAGGATTGGAAATAATTCCGGCGGTCAATAAAATCGACCTGCCTAACGCCAATGTCGTTAAAACTAAAAAAGAAATCGCGCATATTTTAGGTTGCCGGGAAGAAGACATTTTGGAAGTTTCCGGAAAGGACGGAACCGGCGTGGAAAAGTTACTTAAAAAAATAATCGAGGTCGTCCCTTGTCCCAAGGGCAGTCTGGAAAAACCATTCCGGGCGTTAATTTTTGATTCCAAATACGATATTTATAAAGGGGTGCTGGCCTATGTAAGGATTGTCGATGGAAAAATCAAGGCCGAAGAAAAAATTTATCTGATGGAAGGGCAAATTGAAAGCCAGGTTATCGAAACGGGATATTTTAAGCCCTTGCTGGAAAAAAAGGATTATCTTAGGGCGGGAGATATCGGTTATATCGCCACCGGATTGAAAAACGTGGCTCATTGCCGGGTAGGAGATACGATAACCGTTCCTGATTTTCAATCGCAAGCGATTAAATTGCCCGGCTACCAGAAGGTGGTGCCGATGGTTTACGCTTCTTTTTATCCGGTGGAAGGAAATGATTACAATTTGATGCGCGACGCTTTAGATAAGCTTAAGCTCAATGACGCCGCTTTTGTTTTTGAGCCGGAATCAAATGTGGCCTTGGGCCGGGGATTTCGTTGCGGATTTTTAGGCATGCTCCATTTGGAAATAATTCAATCCCGGATGGAACGGGAATTCAATATCAGTCCGACAGTTACCGCTCCCAGTGTTGTTTACGAAATTAAATTAATCAATAAAAAAGAGCCGATAAAAATTTACTCGCCTTCGGAAATGCCCAATCCTTCGGTTATCAAGGAAATTTCCGAGCCTTTTGTTAAATTGGACATCGTTTCTCCTAACAATTATTTGGGAGCAATTATGGAAGTTATGCGGAACACCCGCGCTAAATATGTGAATACCGAATATATTGACGAAGAAAGGATTATTTTGGTTTTTGAATGCCCGCTGACGGATGTGATTATAGATCTTCACGACGATTTAAAAAGCGCTTCTTCAGGCTATGCTTCTCTGGGGTATTCTTTCAGCGGATACCGGCCTTACGATCTGATAAAAATGGATATTTTGGTGGCCGGAGAAAAAGTCGAAGCTTTTTCCCGGATTGTTCCCAGGGAAAAGGCTTTTGCCTTGGGGAAAAAAATGGTGGAAAAACTGAAAAATTCCATTCCTAAGGAAAATTTTGCGATAGCTTTGCAAGCCGTTGTCGGAGGCAAAGTTATTGCCAGAGAAACCGTTCAAGCATATCGTAAAGATGTTACGGAAAAATTGTATGGAGGCGATGTAACCCGCAAGAGAAAACTTCTGGAAAAACAAAAAAAAGGCAAAAAGAAGCTGAAAAAAATCGGTAAAGTCAATATTCCTTCAGAAGCCTTCCTGGCTGTCTTGAAAAAATAGCTGTTTGGTAATCTAACTTAAATTTGCTAAAATAGGCGTATGAGTTCAGGCAGGAAAAGAAATAAAAGAATATACAAAGTATGGGTGGTAATTTCCATTCTGGCTGTTTTAGCCATGGTGGCCTTTACCATAGCGCCGCTTTTAACATTTTAAAATGTTTAATCTGAAAAATAAAAAAACTCTCATTTTTTTAAAAATTTTCCTTTTAGCGGCGCTGGTCGCCATGGCAATGATTACCCAGTCGCTTTTCAGAGAAACTTACAAAAAAAATCAAATTCTTGAGGAGATAGAAAAACTGGAAAAACAAGCTCAGGAAATTGATCGGGAAAATTTAGAAATTCAGGAACGACTGGTCTATTTGGAAAGCGAAGAATACAAAAAAAAAGAAGCTAAAGATAAATTAGGCCTTCGCAATTTGGGGGAATTCGTAGTTTTTGTAAAACCGCGTGTTTCTCGAGAAGATAATTCCGCCGATAGGGAAATCGCTGCCGCAAAATCAACCGCGCCCGACAAATCGCCAGTTCCCAATCCGGTAAAATGGTGGCAATACTTTTTCAATCAAGTCGAATAATTTTTATGCCCAGTAGCAGAATTTTGACTGGGCTTCGCCCAAATTTATTTAGTTTTTGGAGTATATAAATAATTTAGGAATGTATAAGGTCAAAATTTCACTACCAGGTATGAAAAAAATAAATATCCAACCAAAGATTTTAATTACCGGCCTGCTGGTTTCTTTAGCCGTTTATTTGGTTTTTTCCGCCATTTTAGTGTATGGTTTCAGTTTGGAAAATAATTGGCTGAAGGCTTCGGTAAAAAATATCCCTTATCCGGCAGCTTTAATAAATTTTTATCATCCGATTACTTTCAGTGAACTGCAAAAAAACCTTAATTCCGTAAAAAGTTTTTATGAAAATCAGGATTTTTCCGATTCCGGATTCCGGGTTGATTTTTCCACTCAAGATGGTAAAAAAAGGCTTAAAATAAAGGAAAAATATTTACTGAACAAACTGATTGAAAATCGAATCATAGAAATTTTAGCCAAAAAAAGGGGTGTTGAGGCGACTGATGCCACAGTTTCTCAAGAAATTGAAAAAATAAAAAGCCAATCGCAATTATTCAATCAAGAAGGAGAAGGCGAGTTGGAAAAACTCAGCCAACTTTATGGTTGGAGCGTTCCAGAACTGAAAGAGAGAGTAATCAAACCGGATGTTTTGAGAAAAAAACTGGAAGAAGCCGTCAAGGAAGAAGGCGGGGATTTTTTATCAGCCAAAAGCAAAATAAAAAAAGCCCAAGAAGATCTGTCCCGGAAGAAAACTTTTAAAGAAGTGGCGGCTGAATATTCCGAAGGGGAGAGCGCCAAAAATGGCGGGGAATTGGGTTGGTTTGCCGCCAACCAAATGATACCGGAAATAGCTCTCACTTGTTTAAGCCTGGAAAAAGGCGAAACCAGCGCAATAATCGAAAGTCCGCTGGGATTCCACATTATTCAATTAATCGATAAAAAAATCGAAGAAGACGCGGAAGAATTCAACATCAGGCAAATTTTTGTGAGAACTCCCTCTTTTTCCGACTGGTTTTTCAATCAGGAGAAAAATTTTTCAATTCAAATCTTGCTTAAAGATTTTTATTGGGATAAGGAAAAGCAGATGGTGGAATTCCGGGATCCTTCCTTGCGTGATTTTGAAGAATATTTGAGAAATAATTTTCCCGAAGACATTTCCATTTTGTTTTAAAATCAATTTCCCTCTGAAAAAACGGCTGACTTGATAAAGTCTTTAATAATTTTTTAATTATCTTCCGTTAAATACGGCAGTCATACGCAATCTCTGCTTGTTTAAACGGAAAAAAATATTATGTCCAAACCTAAAGTCAATGAAGAACTTTGCATCGGTTGCGGAACCTGCGAATCGCTTTGTCCTCAAGTTTTTCAAATTCGGGAAGGAAAATCCAAGGTTATTGCCGAAGAATGTGTTAATTGCAATTGCCAGGAGGCGGTTGACAGCTGTCCGGTTAAAGCCATCTCTTTGGAAAAATAAAAAATTTAATTATAAATGTATGGAAACCACTCATACAAACAAGAGTTTAAATTTTTGGTTTATTTTGATTTTAACGCTATCGGTTTTAATTTCAGTTTTTTTTGGAGCCGTTTTCGGCTTTTTGGGAGCCACTTTTTATCAAAAAACCGGCTGGCAGTTTTCCCGCCAATATCCTTTTATCTCCTGGGAGAAAAAAACAACCGAACCTGGCGTTATCAAGCAAAGAGTAGTTGAAGAAGATTCTGCCGTAATTGAAGTTGTCGATAAAAGCACGCCTTCCGTCGTCAGTATTATCGTTTCCAAAGATGTTCCCAAAGTTCAAGATTTTTTTTCTTCTCCTTTTGGCAATCTCTTTCCGTTTTTCAATGAAGGCACTGATTCCGATTCCGATACCGCTGTTCCGGAAAAACAAAAAATCGGAGGCGGAACGGGATTTCTTATCACCGCGGACGGAATGATTGTTACTAATAAACATGTTGTTTCCGATGCCGGCGCCGACTACACGGTCATTACCAATGACAATAAGGAATATCCCGCGAAAGTCTTAGCTCTTGATCCCAATCAGGATATCGCTATTATAAAAATTGACGGCCGGGATTTTCCTGTCTTGGAATTAGGCAGTTCGGATTCGCTAAAAATCGGCCAAACTGTCATTGCGATCGGAAATTCCCTGGGTGAATTTTCCAATACCGTAAGCCGCGGAATCATTTCCGGATTAAAAAGAAATATTACCGCTTCCGGATCTAATTTTGGCCAGCCGGAAAAATTAAACGACATCATCCAAACAGACGCGGCTATCAATCCGGGAAATTCCGGCGGACCGTTGCTTAATATTAACGGAGAAGTCATCGGAGTGAATGTGGCTATCGCTCAAGGAGCGCAAAATATTGGATTTGCCATTCCCTCCAATGATATCAAAAAAGCCGTGGATCAGGTGAAATCCACGGGTCGCATCATTACTCCTTATCTGGGCGTCCGCTATTTGCCACTAAATGAAAACATTCAAAAAAACAACGATTTGCCCTACGCTTTTGGGGTTTTAGTCGTCCGCGGAGAACGTGTTTCTGATTTAGCCGTAATTCCGGGTTCCCCGGCCGATTTGGCGGGCATCGTGGAAAATGATATTATTTTGGAAATCAACGGGGTTAAAATTGACGATAAAAACTCCCTGACTGGCTTGATTGCCAAATATGAAGTGGGGGAAGAAATTAATTTAAAAATTTGGCATAAAGGAAACGAAAAAGAAATTAAATTAAAATTAGCCGAAAAAAAATAATTTCCCCTTCTCACCTCTCACTTCTAATATTATGTTTATTAAAATCCGTCCCTTATTATTCAGTTTTTTTTTCCTCTTGTCACTGGAAGCAATCGTTTTCTTCCCTTACCGGGTTTTTTGGATTTTGGGAATAATTTTAGTTTTTTCCGTTTGGACGGGAATAACTATGGGGAAAAAATGGATTTTTTCCGTCATTCCTTTTTTTTTCGTTCTTTCCTGCGTCGGATTACTGTATCTGATCTCGCTTAATCTGGAAGAGCAGATTTTCATTTTTCTTTCTTTTGGGATTTATTATCTGGGGCTTTACGGAATAAATCGGCTGGGGCTTTATGCCAAAGATCAGACCGCCTTGGCTATGCTGGCGACCATAATAATCACCACCGTTTTTTTCTCTTTTTCCAGTTTTTATGGAATTTATCTTAATTTTCTTGTTCCGATTTATGTTTTAATGCTGGTTTATTTTTTGGTAACTTTTTTAACCAGTCTGACTTACTTTTTTCTGATTCAGAATAATAAAAAAACAGTTTTAATTTACAGCTTGATTCTGGCGCTCATTATGTCCGAATTAATCTGGACTATGAATTTCTGGCCTTTCGGCTATTTGACTACGGGAATCATTGCTCTTATACTTTACTACATACTTTGGAATTTGATCCGCAGCCATTTTCTCAATATTTTAAACAGGAAAAAGGTGGTTGTTAATCTGATTTTTCTCTCTCTCCTGATCGCTTTTATGCTTATGACTTCCAAATGGCTGCCGATAATTTAAAACTTAAAATCATGTATCCCGTTAAAAATTTGACAAGTTCCGGAAACCGGGGTATAAAATTTTTATTTATATAAAATTTACTATTACTAAAATTAGGATTAGTAAATCTCTAACGGGGTGAAAAAAATATTTTTGGGCTTGATAATAATTTTTTTGGGAGGATTAGGCGGAATACTGGCTGAACATTTCCTTTTTCCTTATTTGAGCGCCACCACTCTTTTTTCCAAATACGAATTTTTAAAAAAAGCCTCGCAAAACGTGACGATTATCAATAAGACCGAACAGGTGGTGGTTAAGGAAGAATTTTCCATTGAAAAGATCATCAATCAGGTTTCTTCTTCCATGGTTAATGTTATTTCTTACGCCGAAAATTCCAAAGACAAAAAAACCAACCCCGCTCCTTTGATGAAAAACGGAACCGGCACTATCGTTACCAGCGACGGAATAATTATGACTTACGTGTCAGTCATTTTAAGCCAGGATGCCCGATATAAAATTATGCTGTCTGACGGCACTGTCAAAGACGCGGAACTTTTAGGAATTGATAATTACAGCCAGCTGGCTTTTTTGAAGATCGAAGCCAATAATCTGCCGACCATTTCTTTTGCCAATTCCGCGGACACCAAAATCGGAGAAAAAATAGTGGCGGTCGGCAACAATACGCCGGATTATTCCAATTTTTATTTTGCCAATATCTTGGGCGGTTTTGACGCCCAAGCCAGTTTGTCGGGCAACGCGCTGGCTTCTTCTGAAAAACTGGAAGGTCTTTTCAGAACCAGCCTTTTTGACGGCGAAGCTTATGTCGGCGGGCCGATCGTGGATTATTTGGGCCAAGTCATCGGCATTGTCGGATCATCGGAAAACGGTTCCGGCAAGAATTTTTTTCAGATTCCTTCCAATAAAGTCAAAGTCGTTTTAGACAGGGCTATCCGCAAAGATTTGGAATCCGCTCCTTATCTGGGAATTTATTTTTTACCAGCCGCTAAAACTTACTTCGCCTTGAATAAAGTTCCGCGGGGAAACGGGGCGTTGATTTATTCCGCTTCCGGCCAGCAAGGCTTGGCTGTTATCGCCAATTCGCCGGCGCAAAAAGCCGGGCTTAAAATAGGGGATTTAATTACCGCTATCAACGAACAAGAAATCAATCAGGAAAAAACTTTACCCGATCTGCTGTATCAATACAAAAAAGGGGACAATATCGAACTGACCGTCATCCGGAACGATCAGGAACAGAAAATCAAGGTCCAGCTCTAGGATTCTATTCTGAAGTGCAACATCGTCTTTTTCAAATTGTAACATTTTTTTCATAAAATACTTCATAAGGAGTTAGATAACCCAACCTTTTTCTGGGTCGGTTATTAATTTCATTTACCGCCCAATCAATTTCCTCTTGTTTTACATTAGCAAAACTCATTTGTTTGGGGAAATATTGCCTAAGCAGTCCATTGGCGTTTTCATTGCAGCCTCGTTCCCAGGAATGATACGGGTAGGCGAAGAAAACTTTCAGGCCAGTTTCTCTTTCCGTTAATTCATATTCTGCAAATGTTGATCCGTTATCATAAGTCACCGTGTGCTTTTTCTTTTTGGGGATGCCTTTAAATCTGGCGATGGTTTTCTTTTTTGTTTCTTCTGCGGTAACTGCATTTAATTTGTCTGCCAGCAACAATCCGCTTTTTCTTTCCGTGTGTGTGAGGATATGATTTTTATCTTTGCCTAAAATAGTATCGCCCTCCCAATCTCCAATCCGGTCTTTCTTTTCCACGATAGCGGGTCTTTTATCGATGCGCTTCTTCTTGGCTTCTTCCCTTTGTTTTTCGCGGATTTTGGTGCCATATCTTCGCCGGTATTTGCCTTTCTGGCAGCGCAGATATTTTACCAAGTCTTTTCTGCGCTTATGGATATATTTGTAGATACTGTCTTTGCCGATATGCCGGCTCTTGTCATGTTTCCATCGCTTTTTAATTCGACCGGCAATCTGTTCCGGCGACCAGCGCTTCTTGATTTTTTTAATGATGTAATTTCGCAGCCATGTGTTATGTTCAATTTTTCTTTGTTGCCTATGCGTTGTAATTTGTCTTTGGTTGGTTTTTTCTTTGGCCAGGCCAGCATGGTATTTTTCATTTGGCTCCTTGTTTCTGTTTTTCTCTCGCCAAATAGTTGTTCGATTTTTCCTGAGTAGTTTGGCTATCTCTTTTTGTTTAGTTTTTACTCGCAGCAAGGCGGATAGCTCGTTTCGCTGGGAGGCGGTAATATGTTTGTAGGACATCTCGTTGTCGGTTAATGATAATAGTTGAGTATTATCCATTATACCGACCGGGATGTCTTTTTTAAGAAGATGTTGCACTTGTGGGTAGAATGTAGGCGCATTAATTTGACAAAATTATCTGATTATGCTAGTATTCAAAGTTAAAATTTTACTCATTCTAAGCCTCAAAAACTCATAGAGAAATTTAATAATAAACAGAGAAAAACATCTTTAATTTTAAGATTTTTTTCTCTGTTCGTTGTCAATTTAATAAATAAAATAAATCAAAAAAGTATATTATATAAGGAGGGATAGATGAAAAAAATTTCAGTAATGGTTATTATTGCATTCTTCTTTTGCTTTCTCTCTTCCGCTCTGGCGGGAGTTGAGGAAAAGTTAGAAAAAATCGGTTTTCCGGAAGAAGCTACAGCTTCACTAGCAAGATTAGTGGAGCGGAAAAGTTTCTCGGAAAAAATCGATATTCAAAAAGGGTTGGTCGTTTCCGCTCTTGTCCGCGAGGATAAAGTGGAAACTAATGTCAAAATGAATTGGCCGGGAGAATATAAATTCCAAGCCGAGAAATATGCGACGGGAGATTTTGTTTTATACCGTCTCATAAATCAAGGTAGGGAAATTTTCTTCCGGATTGGGGATTTGCCCCGACTAATTCCGGAAACGCCGGTTGCGCTTCCGGCTACTTCTCCGCAACAAGAAGAGGAAAAAGTAGCTGAAAAGCCTGTGGAAGAAAAGCCACTCACGCCCATCCAAAAAACGGCTGGAGACGGAGTGGAAGAGATTTATGAAGCCTCGGCCATTCCGCTTGATTTCGTGGGTATTAATCAGGCCCAGGAATCAATGACGGCGATCGTTATTCCAATCTACCGATCCTATTGGATTGGTGATGGATTGGGAATGTATACCGTCACTGAAAAAGACGGAAAGGAGGTAGAAAAATTTCTGGTCCGTAAGGTGTGGCGGGCGTATGTCGGAAATGAAATTTTTCCCGCGATTATCACAAAATTTGGAACACACCTCTTTGTGGTAGCTCAAGGGAAAACCAAGACAGAGGTATTAGGAAAAAATGTTGTCATTATCTCCGGAAGCGGAAAGTTCGCGCTCACCCTTTCGGGAAATATGGTAGAGTTTAATCTAAAAAAATTCGAGGAAAGCGCGGAATACCAAAAAACTTTCTTCGAAAAAAATCCGTCAGAGGTAAAGGAAGAAATGTTAGTTGACATTTCTCCCAATACCGAAAACGGAAAGATGTTTCTAACTGATCTCCGGAAGATATTTCCCAATGACTACTATGTCAAAGGGAAACTAGTATCAACGGAGGCGGGTGAGGAAGAGCTGGGTGCCCTCATCGGCTTGAGTAATAACTCAAGCTATATGAGGCGGGGTGTGGAAAAAGGCGGACTGCCGAACATCAGTGTTGTTTCGGTGGCATGTCCGCCGTGCGAGTTGCTCCGGATGTTGATTGTCTGGACCCTCGCGGCGTTTGATAATAGCTTGAGCGGAAATTTCTTCGAGGCGAAAGTCTCGGGTTATCAATCCGCGCAGGCCTTAGCTCCTTATCTGGCGGAGTGCCAAGAGGAGATAAACTATTTAACAAAAAATTTGACAAGATAAAAAGAAAAAGGAGGAGATGTATGAAAAAGAGATGGATAACAATTACAATAATTCTGATCTCCATCATGGTGGTTTCGTCCGCTTTCGCGGATGAGATCGACAAAAAAATGAGTAAGTGGGCCGGAGTTTCCCGCGTGGACTCCTTTATCGGGGCGAAAGTTGTCTTTGACCCCGATGGAAACAAGAACAGCGCTCACGGAAATTTAATTCTTTACCCGTGGGCGTGGGGAGATGAGGAGAGCTTCAATCTTCTCGGCGTTGGCTACAAAGGCAACTACTGGGAATCTCCCAGTGGCCATGGCCAGCGTCATCTCGGTCAGTTTGCCCTACGCGGTTATCACGATTGGGGGAACTACCGCCTGGCTTTGTTGGGCGGAGTCCAAAATGAGGATTACGGGGAAAGCCATCCCCGCTACAATCTTTATGGTATAGGAGGATATTTATCCTTGAACCACAAAGATATGGAGGGAGATAAGACTTTTCCCAAGACCGAGTTTTGGGCCCAGGCCCTCAAGGCTGACGGCCGAAATTCCCAGTCAACCACCGACGGAATTATTGATGTCGGTGGCCGGCAATACCTCTATGAGGGAGATTTTAAACCCTTTTTGGGGGCCGACTTGTCATTAGGGACGCCGGATAAATACACGTCCCTGGGAGTAGGCTTGGGAGCCACCGACAAAAATGAGATATTCTTTTTATCGGTCGGCCCCCAGTTTGATCTAAAAAAAGGGGGGGTATTCAGCTTCGCCAACGCGGGGTTGGATACTTCCAATCTTGTTTCCTGGATCATCCGCGAGG
>PEVT01000033.1:0-19880 GCA_002780175.1 Candidatus Moranbacteria bacterium CG06_land_8_20_14_3_00_40_12
TTTTTATTTTTAATTTTTTATTTTTGAAACTAACTGTCCGCAAGCGCCCTGGATATCAGTGCCCAGGCTTTTTCTGATGGTGGCTTTGACGCCATGGCGCAAAAGCAAGTTTTGAAATTTTTTAATTCTTTGAAAATCCGAGGGTTGAAAGCCGTTTTTAGTCGCGTTGGCAGGGATTAAATTAACATGCAACAAATAGCTGTCTTTGATGGATTTCAAATAAGCGGCGAGACTGTCCGCGTCATAGGCAGAATCGTTGAGATTCTTGAACATGGCGTATTCGATGAAAACTTTCCTCCGGCTCTCTTTAAAATATTCCCGCAAGGCGTTTCTTAAATCTCTTAAATTATATTTTTTGTTTATGGGCATAAATTTAGCTCTTTTTTCTTCATCCGCAAAATGGAGGGATACGGCCAAATTAATTTGCGGAAATTCTTCGACCAGTTTTTTTATCCCCTCGGGGATTCCGGAAGTAGAAATCGAAATACCGCGCGAGCCAAAACCAAAAAGCTCCGGGTCAATAAGATTTTCCAGACTTTTCCTCACTTCTCCCCAATTCAAAAACGGCTCGCCCATGCCCATGAAAACAATATTTTTAATATTGTTTTCAGCTTTTAGCTTATAGTTTTTAGCTTTTAGGTAGTTTTTCCAAAATAAAATTTGGTCGGTAATTTCTTCGGCCGATAAATTTCTTTGGTATCCGCCTTGCCCCGTCGCGCAAAAAGCGCATCTAAGCGGACAACCAACCTGGCAGGAAAGACAAGCCGTCCAATTTTCTTCTTTGGAAAAAATAATTACAGATTCAATATAGTTGCCATCAGAGAGTTTTAAGAGTGCCTTGATTGAATCTTTATCCTTAGAAACTAAGATTTTTTCCGCTTCAAAAGACAGTATCCTGGTTTCCTTTTGAATTTTTTCTCTCAATTCTTTGGAAAAAGTCGTAATTTCCGCAAACGAAATCGCGCTGTCTTTATAGACCGCTTTTTTGATTTGTTCCAGCCGGTATTCAGGCTGGTTAGCTTCTTTTAAAATTTTCGCAATTTTCTCTAAATTCATATCTCAATTCTAATTTCGATTCCAATTATGCCTACTACTGCATTTTATTGCATATACAATGATTTGTAGTATTTATTTCAAGTTAAAAAAAGTTTTTATATTTTGATCGTTTTTTATTTCATAATATGAAAAAGAAATCAATATTATTCTACGGTTACTGATTTAGCTAAGTTCCGGGGTTTATCCACGTCTAAGCCTCTCTGGATTCCCATATAGTAAGCTAACAGCTGCAAGGGAACAACGGAAAGCAGCGGCGTGAGCATCTCCAAAGTTTTAGGAATATAAATCACTTCGTCGGTAAGCTTTTTGATTTTTTTATCTCCCTTGGTCGCAATGGCGATAATTTTTCCGCCCCGCGCTTTGAGTTCCTGGATCCCGCTTAAATTTTTTTCATAAACGCTGTCGCTGGGAACGATGATAATCGAAGGAAAATTGCCATCAATAAGCGCGATGGGTCCGTGCTTCATTTCTCCGGAAGGATAACCTTCCGCGTGGATATAAGAAATTTCCTTGATTTTCAGCGCGCCTTCCAGAGCGATGGGAAAATTATATTTTCTGCCCAGATACAGTATGTTTTGATACCGGGTGTATTTTCTGGTAATTTTTTTAATGGCCTTGGCTTGTTTTAATATTTTTTCAATCAGTCTGGGAATTTTATTCATTTCCGCGGCGATTCTTTTTCCGGTGATGAGCGACATATCTCTTTGTCGCCCTAAAAATAAAGTAAGCAGGACAAAAATCGCCAGCTGGGAAGTAAAAGCTTTAGTGGAAGCCACGCCGATTTCCGGCCCGGCATGATTATAAACGCCGGCGTCTGTTTCGCGCGCGATAGTCGAACCGACCGTGTTAACAATGCCCAAAGTCAGCGCGCCTTTATTTTTTCCTTCCCGGATAGCCGCCAAAGTATCCGCGGTTTCGCCTGATTGGGAAATAGCGATAATGGCCGTGTTTTTATTAAGCAGGATTTTGCGATAGCGGAATTCCGAAGCGTATTCCACTTCTACCGGAAGACCCGCGTATTCTTCCAGCATATATTCACCCACTAATCCCGCGTGATAGGAAGTTCCGCAGCTCACAATAACAATCCTTTTAATATTCCTTAATTTTTCCGCCATATCTTTGAGCCCTCCCAATTTGGCCAAGCCGTCTTTGACGACCAATCTTCCCCTCACCGCGTCGGAAATACTTGTCGGCTGTTCAAAAATTTCTTTGAGCATAAAATGCGCAAAACCTTGTTTTTCCGCTTTTTCCAAAGACCAATCTAATTCCGTAGCGCCTTTATTTATCGATTTGTTTTTGGCATTAAAAATTTCGCAATTTTCCGGCGTGATAACTGCCATCTCTCCGTCTTCCAAAAAAATAACTTTGTTGGTATGCCGGATAATGGCCGCGATATCCGAAGCCACGATAAATTCCTCCCGGCCGATGCCTAGAATCAAAGGGCTGCCCAGCCGCGCGACAATAATTTTATCCGGTTCTTTTTTATTGATAATGGCCAAGCCGTAAGTCCCTTTGATAATCTTCAGCGTTTTTAAAACAGAACTTTTAAAATCCGTCTTTTTATTAAATTCCTCAATTAGGTGCGCGATGATTTCCGTATCCGTCTCGGAAGAAAATTTATGCCCTTTTTTTACAAGATTATCTTTCAGTTCTTGATAATTTTCAATAATGCCGTTATGCACCAAAAAAATATTTTTCCGGCAATCGGTATGCGGATGGGAATTTTGATCGCAAGGTTTGCCATGCGTCGCCCAGCGCGTATGCGCGATGCCCGCCGTTCCCCCAATATCCCTGCCGTTAATTTTGTTTTCGAGATTAGCGACTTTGCCGACGGCCTTGATTGTTTCCACTCCGAATTCCCGGCTGATAACCGAAAGGCCGGCGCTGTCATAGCCGCGGTATTCCAACCGTTTCAAGCCTTCAATCAAAATTGAGGCGGCTTTTTGTTTGCCGATATAACCGATAATTCCACACATGTTGATAAAATTAACTTAAATTAATTTAATATTGTGTCATTGCGAAGGAGTTCCGCCTCGGAACGACTGTGGCAATCTAATTTTTTAATTTATTACCTGCCTACCGGCAGGCAGGGATTGCTTCTTCGCCAATTGGCGGAGAAGCAATGACAATTGTCGATGGCTCGGGATGACATATTATGCAATTCTTCTATTCTTTCCTAAATTTCGAGATTATTTTCCAAGCTTCCTTGAAATTTTTAGCCTTAAAGTCACAGTATTTATTTTTCCGGTCATGATAGCGCCCTTCCGGCCTCTGGATTAGAATAGTCGTTATTTCCGGCAGGCTTTTTTTAACTTCTTCCAAATAATGCACCCGGTCATCCAGAAAGAATTTTTTTTCTTCCCCTTTTTTCATCCAGGGATAAATCGTCCGGGATTTTTGATCGCTGGAAATACTTATGGCGGAAAAATAACTTTCCAATCGCGTATTTTTTATTTTTTTTCCCTGGAAATTTTTATCGCCGTGAGAAATTAAAAAAAGTTCTGGCGGAGAAAAATTTTTTAAGAAATTCTCGACATCGGGAAAAACATATTTTCGCGTATCTTCCAAAAAGATCCCGATGTTTTTTTCAAGAATTGGCCGAGCAAAAGAAGCGACTTGATTAATTTTTGCCAGATGTTTTTCCAGAATATAAGTTCTCATCGGAAAACCCTTCTTATTGGGCGGATAGTTGAAGTAGTTTTCCGCAAAAACATTGGCGGTTATGCCGAATTGGGAAAAAATAACTTCAAAATCAGCCTTAAAACGCCTGGTATTAAAAATTACATCGTCAAAATCGATAAAAATTTTCATTTCGTTAAAATTTTAAATTACGCGAACAAACATTTTTATAACCTCCAACAAAATAATCCGGCGCGTTTCAACAGAGTTTACGCGATTTCCTTAATGATATTTTCGTAGTCTTTGATTTCCAAAAGTATCATTAATATTTTAGCCAGTTTTTCGCTGTCATGACGGATAAAAGAGCGCGTATGGGCAATTGAATCTTTCTTGTCTTTCCCCGCTTCTTTTTCGTTAAGCACTTTGGCCCTGATAACTCTGAAATTTCTTTTTAAGTTTTTATTTTTATCAAACTTAACCATCATTCCTCTTCCTTCCCGGTGCTCATATTTTTTGATCAACTCCGCTTTGGGAATTTGGGTGTTAAAAATCGCGTAATTAATCCGATTTTTTCCCAAATACTTGTTTGTTTCATCAATATACCTGTCCAAATCAAAATTTTCCGTTTGTCCTTTTTTATTGGTAAGATTACAATTAAAAACCACTTCCGCTTTGGATTTTTTAATCGCTTGAGCGATGCCGCTCACCAACAAATTGGGAATAATGCTTCCATAAAAATCACCTGGACCGATAATAATGCAATCGGCTTTTTTAATTCTTTCCACGGCTTCCTGATTGGCCTTGATTTTTGGCTTTAAAAAAACCTTTTTTACGCCTATTTTACTTATTTCTTCATTTTTATCCAACTCATTTTCCCCTTTGATTAATTTTCCATTTTTAAGTCTAACAAAGAGCCGCATACTTTCATCGGTAACCGGAATTACTTCTCCCTTAATATTTAAAATTTTTGCCGCTTCTTTTACTCCTCCAGAAAAACTGCCATTTATTTTTTCCAGCGCCGAAAGAAAAAGATTACCAAAATTATGGCCTCTAAGCCCTCCGCTTTCAAAGCGGTAATTCAATAATTTCCTCAAAATTTCGGAAGATTCGCTTAGCGCCACCAGGCATTGACGCACGTCTCCCGGAGGCAAGACGCCCAGTTCATCGCGCAAAATTCCGGTTGAACCGCCATCATCCGCCATCGACACAATGGCCGAAATATCAATCGGGTATTTTTTAAGCCCGGAAAGCAGAGTAAAACTTCCCGTTCCTCCGCCAATTGTAACGATTCTTTTGGGTTTCATTAAATAAATTCATTAATCGCTTGCTCGGCCGCTTTCAAATCATCTGGATTGTTAATCGGATGCCACCTTGTGGCTTTAATTATTTTAATTGGATAATCTTTAGCCATTTTTACTAATGTTTGCGGCAATCCGAATTCTCCCTTGCCGATAGAAACCAGTTCGTAATCAAAAAATTTTTTATTAAGCATAAAAATTCCCACTACTGCCAATTTTTCTTTAGATTTTTTCGGCTTTTCGGTTATTTCCAACAAATTTCCCTTGCGGTCGGTTTTTATTATGCCAAAACAGCTGGGATCATCAGTTTCTCGCGCTAAAATCGCTAAGCCATGTTTGGTTAATTTCTGCAAATCTTTTTTCCGATAAAGATCGTCGCCATAAACTACCAGAAATTTATTTTCCAAAAACATCCGCGCCAGGTGAACAGCTCCGCCAGTGCCATTACGATTTTTTTGAAAAATATATCTGATTTTTTTTCCTTTAAATTCATGGCCGAAATAATCCATGATATATTCTCCGCGATAGCCAATGACAAAAATGATTTCTTTGATTTCCCCGGGTAAAATTTCAATCTTATGCTCTAAAAGCGGTTTGCCGTTGATTTTCAGCATCGGTTTGGGAATACTGTTGGTTAAGTTCAACATTCCTTTCCCCCGGCCAGCGGCTAAAATAACTGCTTGCATAACTTTGTCATTTTAACATTTAAACATGTTGGCATGATAACATGTTAGCATAATAACAATTCTATTCTTTTATGGATTGTATAGATTTCCATAGCATTGCTCCTATTTCTTCGGATAAATCAACGGCTTTTTTATAATCTGTCGTATTTAAATATTTTTCAACTAAAGAAAAATGTAAAAGATATTTAGATTCTTTAAGCGAGCCATAGGATATTTCCCAAAAATTTCTTTTAACTGCTTTTTTCTGTCTAGCGAAGCCTTCAATATAATTTAAGATCACCGAAAGCGATGATCTTCTTATTTGTGAAGTGACTCCAAATAATTCGTCCTTGGGAAATTTTTTTGTAATTTCATAAACAAAATGAGCATAGCTATTCATTTTAGATTTTAATTGATTTGAAAAATCATTACTCATTGTATTTTGTTAACATGCTAAAATGTTAAGATGTTACAATGTTAACTAATCGATTTTTGACAAAAATAATTTTTTTGATTTTTTTTTCGGAAATATAATTTTTTATTTTTACGCTTTGTTTGGCTAATTCTGACGCTTTTTCTTCGGAAATATTTATTGGAACTTTTATCTTATCCCGCAGTTTTCCGCAAACCTGAATTACCAGTTCGATTTCTTTGTCTTGGACAAACTCCGGATTATATTCCGGCCATTTTTGCTTGAAAACGCTCTCTTTGTGCCCGGCCTGATTCCAAAGTTCCTCGGCCATAAAGGGAGCCAGCGGCGCTATGATTTTAGCTAAAATTTCAACGACATCGGAACCGATTTTTTTACCGGCCGCCTCAATTTCATAGAGGGAGTTCGTGCATTCCATAATTGCCGCGATCGCCGTGTTAAATTTTAATTTTTCCAAATCGTCGCCGACACGTTTTATAGCTTTATGCGTAATTTTCAAAACATCCTGATTTTCTGTTTTTTTATCGCTGTTTTTTAAAATTTCCTCCGCTAGTTTATAAAATCGATTAACAAATTTAAACATTCCGGACATGCCGGAATCGCGCCAATCGCCGCCTAACCGCACGTCATTTAAGAACATCAGATAAAGACGGACGCTATCCGCTCCGAATTTATCAATATATTCATCGGGATTAACAATATTGCCTTTAGATTTGCTTATTTTAGATTTATCCTTAATCAAGAGCCCGTGGGCGAAAAACCTTTTAAAAGGCTCCTCTTCTTTCACATAGCCCAGATCATGCATCACCATGGTTATAAAACGGGAATAGAGTAAATGCAGAACCGTATGTTCCTTTCCACCGATATACATATTTACCGGCAGCCATTTTTCCAGACGCTTTTTATCAAAAGGCTGATCCGTAAATTCCGTGCAGGGATAACGCAAAAAATACCAGCAGGAATCCACGAAAGGATCGGAAACATCGGTTTCCCTCTTGGCTTTTCCGCCGCATTGGGGACAATCGGCGTTAACAAATTCTTTTATTTTGTTTAACGGGCCTTTGCCTGTTCCGTCCGGTAAAAAATTATCCATATCCGGCAACAAAACCGGCAAATCTTTTTCCGGCACCGGTTGCCAGCCGCACTTAGCGCATTCAATCATGGGAATCGGCGGACCCC
The DNA here is from genome assembly GCA_002780175.1 of Candidatus Moranbacteria bacterium CG06_land_8_20_14_3_00_40_12. GTDB lineage: Bacteria > Patescibacteriota > Minisyncoccia > Moranbacterales > UBA2206. Next base: position 7,248 of record PEVT01000033.1, read on the forward strand.
AATAACGCTGGCGGGAAACGCACCAATCTCTTAATTTATAATTGACCGCTCTTTTGCCCAAATGATTCTTTTCCAGCCATTTAATCATCCTGGCTGAAGCTTCTTTAGTTTCCAGTCCATCTAAAAATTCCGAATTAACGCTAACGCCCGAATCAATATAGGCTTCTTCTTGGACATTTTTTCCTCCCTTTACGACTTCTTTGATTTCAATTCCGTATTTTTTAGCAAAATCCCAATCGCGCTGATCATGCGCCGGCACTGCCATAATAGCGCCGGTGCCATAACTGGATAAAACATAATCTGCTATAAAAAGGGGGATTTTTTTATTATTAACCGGATTAACCGCTTTCAGTCCCTTTATTTCAATTCCTGTTTTATTTTTATTCAAATCCGTTCTTTCCAAGTCCGATTTTTGTTGCGCTTTTTTAAGATAATCGTCTATCTCTTTTAAATTTTCAATTTTATCTTTTAGATTTTTTATTAATTGATGTTCCGGACAAAGCACCATAAAAGTGGCGCCAAAAAGAGTATCGGGGCGGGTGGTAAAAATTTCTATCGTTGGTTGAGAATCGGCAACCGAAAAACTTAAGCTGGCGCCTTCGCTTTTCCCAATCCAATTTTTCTGGCCGATTTTCACTTCCGCCGACCAATTAATCCACTCCAGATTTTTCAATAATCTTTCGACGTAAGCGGTAATCTTAAAAAACCACTGTTTCATCTGCCGTTTTTCAGTTTCACTGGAGCAGCGTTCGCATCGGCCGTTGATAACCTGCTCGTCGGATAAAACTGTTTTGCAAGACGGACACCAATTAACCGAAGCTTTATCGCGATAAGCCAGTCCTTTTTTATACATCTGCAAAAACAGCCATTGAGTCCATTTATAATAATCCGGCTTATAAGTTTCCACCGTCCGGTTCCAGTCATATTGATTGCCAATCATATGCAATTGTTCGTAAAAATGTTTTTCTGTCCGAGCTGAAACATTTTTAATGTGTTCCTTGATTCTGATGGCATAATTTTCCGAATGGATGCCAAATCCGTCCAGACCGATCGGTTCAAAAACATCGAAGCCCTTGAGTCTCTGGAACCTTCCATAAGCGTCCGAATGGACAAAAGCGTATACATTCCCCACATGCAAGCCTTCCGCGCTGGGATAAGGAAACATCATTAAATTATAAAAAGGCTTTGGGACCTTATCCAAATCAACTTGATTCACGCCTTGTTCCTGCCAGATTTTCTGCCATTTGGCTTCAATTTTTTTATGATCGTATTTTTCCATAATTTCGCTTTAATATCTTTATTTTAAAGCTTTTCTTGAGATTACTCCTCAACTTTACCTCATTTTAGATTAATTTTCAACTTTCCAGCTCTTTTCGCCATTTTTTACTCTTTTCCCCGTCTGTCGTATTTTTAGCATTATTGATTTGGAAAACATTATTTTTTGAAAATAAAAAACCTGGATATCGGCAAATGTTTATTTACAAACATCCAGGTTTCTTTCCGGAAAAGCGATCAGACGCTTTTTTTGTCCGCAAAATTATATTTTAAGAAAATTTAATTTCAATTGAATTCAATAAATTCCACTTCTGTTTTCGCGTCATCCAGTCTGGCATAGAGCATAATCACTTCTTTGCCGGAATATTTTGCTGATATCTTTTCCTTGGCTTTGCGCAGTTCTTTTTCGTGAAATTTTTGTTCTTCGGCGCTATTTCCGCCAAATTTTTCCGATCCGCCATAAGCTCCGCAGTCTTCATGATTGACAATAATTATTTTTTGAACATGATGCAGTTCCACCGGCACGCTGATGCATTGGAAAGAAACATCCTCCCCGTTGCTCTCGTTAATCGCTTTGGCCGAACCCGGCAAAGAAGGAAAATCAAAATCCTTTATCTTAAATTTCTCCTCGATAAACGCGATTGTTTCTCTCCAAAATCTGAAATCAATGCAGGTTAAAACCACCGCCGCGCAATGATGAATGCCCTTAAAATTAAATTTCATTTTTTGCATATTTCTCCTTTCCATAAATTGTTAAGTTGCTATTTAATGTTTTTTATTTTCCTCCATCTCTTGATGGCTTTGGTTCTGGCTAATTCGCGTTCAATAGCGGCATTGATTTCGACAAAATTCACATTTTCGCCGCGGCGCGCCTTTTCTTTCAGCTCAACCGCTCTGCGGCGGGCTTCCTCCACCCGATCCATATCAATTTCTTCCGCTCGTTCCGCCGTGTCCGCCAAAATTACCACTTTATTTTTTAAAACTTCCAAAAAACCTCCGGAAACGGACATAATTTCGTCTTCACCGTTTCTTTTTTTAAGATAAATCACGCCCGGCATCAAGCTGGATACCAGGGGAATATGATCCGGCAAAACCGTAATTTCTCCGGCTTTAGTGGGAACCGTGACTTGCCTGACTTCTTCTTTTAAGACTACCCTTTCCGGAGTAACAATTTCAAATTTTATGTATTTGTCGCTCATAATTCTCGCCTTGAAAATTGTTTATAAATTAGGGATTTTTTTTATTTCCCCACTTCTTCAATTCCGCCTTTCATGTAAAAATCACCTTCATTTTTCCCGTCATGATCGCCGGCTAAAATTTCTTTGAAAGCGCGAATCGTATCGGTTAATTTCACATATTTTCCCTTGTGCCCGGTAAAAGTTTCCGCCACGGAAAACGGCTGGGACAAAAATTTCTGTATTTTTCTGGCGCGCGCCACCGTAATCTTATCTTCCACTGACAACTCTTCCATGCCTAAAATAGCGATGATATCCTGCAAATCTTTATATCTTTGCAGAACTTTTTGCACGCCTCGGGTAATATCGTAATGTTCCTGACCGACAATTTTCGGGTCTAAAATAACCGAAGAAGAATCCAGGGGATCGACCGCCGGATAAATGCCTAATTCCGACAAACCGCGGGAGAGCACAACTGTTGAATCCAAATGGCCGAAAGTGGTCGCCGGCGCCGGATCGGTTAAATCATCCGCCGGCACATAAACCGCTTGAATGGAAGTGATAGAGCCTTTGTCGGTTGAAGTGATGCGCTCCTGCAATTCGCCCATTTCCGTAGCTAAAGTCGGCTGATAGCCCACGGCGCTCGGCATACGGCCCAGCAAAGTTGATACTTCCGATCCGGCCTGGGTAAATCTAAAAATATTATCTATAAAAAGCAAAACATCTTTATTTTTTTCGTCGCGAAAATATTCGGCAATAGACAAACTGGATAAGGCCACCCGGGCGCGCGCTCCCGGCGGTTCGTTCATCTGGCCAAAAACCATAGCTAATTTATCGATTACCTTGGCTGTTTTCATTTCATGATAAAGATCGTTGCCTTCGCGCGTTCTTTCACCTACGCCGGCAAACACCGAAACTCCGCCATGCGCTTTAGCGATATTATTAATTAATTCCTGGATAACCACGGTTTTTCCGACTCCGGCTCCGCCAAATAAGCCGACCTTGCCGCCTTTTAAAATCGGACAGATGAGATCGATAACCTTAATGCCGGTTTCCAAAATTTCGGTTTTAGTCGATTGCTCAATAAATTCAGGCGCCGGACGATGGATCGGATAGCGTTTTTCAGTCTTGGCCGGCTCGCCGCCGTCAACCGGTTCGCCTAAAACATTAAAGATCCGTCCCAGAGTTTCTTCGCCTACCGGCACGGTGATGTTCTTTCCCGTATTTACAGCCTCGTCGCCGCGCCTAAGCCCGTCCGTTGAGCCCATGGCGATAGTTCTCACCAGATTGCCTCCTAAATGCTGCTGGACTTCCAAAATCAATTTCTGGCCATGGTTATTAATTTTTAGAGCCGTATAAATTTCCGGCAAAGCGCCGGCAAAAGAAACGTCGACGACCGCGCCGATAACTTGCTTAACTATTCCCGTTGGTTGCGATTTTTCACTCATATTGTTTAAATTTTGAAATAAATAAATTATTCGGCTAAGGCGTTGGCGCCGGCGCTGATTTCCGCAATTTCCGAAGTAATGCTGATTTGCCTGGCTTTATTGTAAGACAGAATCAATTCGCTCACCATGTCTCCGGCCGCTTCCGTGGCTTGATGCATAGCCGCCATGCGCGCCGAATGTTCGGAAGCATTGGACTCTAAAAGCGCCTGATACAGCTGGACTTCGATTAAGCGCGGCAGCATATCGTCTAAAACTTCTTTCGGACCGGGTTCAAAAGTATATTCATAATTGAATTTTCCGCTTTGCAAATATTTTTCTTCTTTCTGTTCAATAAATTCTTTGTCCAGGCCCAGCCGGGTATCCTGTCCGACAATGCCCAAATAATTATCCGCTTGATTAATTTTTACGGGCAAGAGCTGCTTGACTCTGGGAATTTGTTTGCTTGAACTTACAAAATCGGTATAAGCTACCATTACTTTATCGTATTTTCCATCAAGATACCCGCCAATAATTAAATTGGCTACCGGCACGATTTCATTCACTTCGCTGGCTAAATCCAGTTTGGGAAAATCAGCGACAACGGTTTGGCCGTGGCGATGAATAACCGCGCCCTTCTTGCCAATCAAAATAAATTCGGCTTCGGCCACCACTCGTTCGTCTATTTTTTGATATTTTTGAATCGATTCCTGCACCTTATTGATAATCGCCGCATTAAAACCGCCGCATAATCCGCGATTGGAGGTAATCAAAATGATGCCGACTTTTTTAATTTCTTTTCTCGCGGTTAACAACGGATGCAGTTTTTCTTTTTCGCCGTTAGCCGAACGGGATAAATTCAAAACTGTCAGCCAGCTCAAATTGGCGTAAGTCCTGGTTTTCAGCACGGCTTCAATTGCTTTGCGCATTTTTGACACCGCCACCATTTCCATCGCCTTGGTAATTTTTTTAGTATTACCAATGGATTTTATTCGACTTTTTATATCACGAGTACTGGACATACGATAATGGCCGTTATCTTTTAATTAAATAATTCAAGCCGCTCTTATAATCATTGATTAAATTTTTTATCTCCGTTTCCAATTTATCGCTTAAATCTTTTTTCTCCGCAATTTCTTTTAAAATACCGGAGCCGGAAACTGCCGCGTATTTACATAAACCGGACTCAAAATCAGAAACTTTATTTACCGGCACATCGTCAATCAGTCCGTTGATTAAAGCGAAAAAAACCAGAACTTGATTAACTACGGAAACGGGCGCGTATTGGTCTTGCTTGAATATTTCCTGCAATCTCTTGCCCCGTTCCAGTTTGGCTTTAGTGTCTTCATCCAGTTCCGAACCGAATTGGGCGAAAGCGGCCAGCTCCCTGAATTGGGCGGCTTCCAGTTTCATCTTGCCGGCTACTTTTTTCATCGCTTTGATTTGAGCGTTGGAACCGACGCGGGAAACCGATAAACCGGCGTCCACCGCCGGACGAATGCCTTGATAAAATAATTCCGGCATTAAATAAATTTGGCCGTCAGTAATGGAAATAACATTGGTTGGAATGTAAGCGGACATATCTCCCGATTGAGTTTCAATAATCGGCAAAGCCGTAATGGAACCGCCGCCGCGTTCCGGACTTAATTTGCAAGCTCTTTCCAGCAATCTGGAATGCAAGTAAAAAACATCGCCGGGATAAGCTTCGCGTCCCGGCGGACGTCTAAGTAATAAAGATATTTCGCGATAAGCTACCGCGTGTTTGGATAAATCATCATAAACTATCAAAACGTCTTCGCCTTTATCCAAAAAATATTCGGCCATGGCGCAACCGGCGTAAGGCGCGACATACAGCAAAGAAGCCGGATCAGAAGCGCCGGCTAAAACTACCGCCGTATAAGCCAGCGCGCCCGCCTGTTCGAGTTTAGCCACGATACCCGCTACTTTAGATTCTTTTTGTCCGATGGCCACATAAATACACTTCATATTTTGGCCTTTTTGATTGATGATAGCATCAATCGCAATAGCCGTTTTTCCAGTCTGCCTGTCTCCGATAATCAATTCCCGCTGCCCCCGGCCGATGGGAATAATCGCGTCAATCGCCTTAATGCCGGTTTGCACCGGCATATTCACGGATTTTCTGGCAATAACTCCCGGAGCGATTTTCTCCACCGGATAAAATTTAATCTCGTTTTCTCCGCCAGAGGCGGATCCGCCTTGAGCGGAAATTTTTCCCTTGCCATCCAAAGCTTCCCCCAGCGGATTGATTACCCGACCAATCAGTTTTTCGCCTACCGGAACAGAAAGGATTTTTCCGGTCGCTCTGACCGTATCGCCCTCTTTGATATTTTCAAACGAGCCTAAAATCATAACGCCGATCTGCCCCTCTTCCAGATTGAGCGCCACGCCATAAGTCGATTCCTTAACGAAAGTCTCCGCTGGTAAAAATTCCACCATTTCCGAAGCCATAATATCCGCCAGTCCCGATATTTTGGCCACGCCATCTCCGACTTCCAACACTGTCCCGATTTTTTCCGTTTGGACTTTAGCTTCGAAATTTTCAATCTGTTTTTTCAATTGGTCGATGATATAATCTTTACCCGTCCCGTTAGATTTTTCCATAGTATTTTTGTAAAGTTTTAATTTAGATTAAATTTTTAATTTTAAAACATTTCTAATTCGAATTTTAATCAATCCGCCGGCTGGCAGACATAATTAAAAAATTATTGATTAATCAAAATATTTTTCAAAACAGCAAGTTGTTTTTTTACGCTGCCGTTCAAAATTTCATCCCCAACTCTAATGATTATTCCGCCCTGAATTTTTTCATCAACAATATTATGCAAAACAACTTCTTTGGCCAAATATTTTTCTTTTACATACTTACTTACCTTGTTACGTAATTCGGTATGTAATTCTTCGCGGCTGGTAATTTCCGCTTCTATAATTCCCCTTTCCTGATTCCAAATTTCACCAAATTTTCTGTAAATTTTTGGAGCTAACTTAATCTGCCTGTTTTTTTGTAAAATTTTAGTTAAATTCAAAACAGCCTCGTCAATTTCTTTTTGACTCTTTTCTGCGATTGCCTCATATAAACTTTCTGCGTATTGGTTAGCGGTAATTTTCATGAGTTTCTTTACTAATTACTAATTTTATTACGAATATACTAATAACTTTTATTAAAATTCGTATATTAGTACTTAATTCGTAATTAGTAAACTATTTTATCGCTTTTTCTATTAATTCCTTATCTTTATTGGAATCCATTTTTTCTCCAATAATTTTTTCTGCCGCCGCTATTACCAGTCCGGCAATTTCTGTTTTAGCTTCTTTCACCGCTTTGGTTTTTTCTTGTTCAATTCGCTCTTTAGCGTCTGCTAAAAATTTTACTGATTGTTCTTTGGCTGAAATTTTCATGTCTTGAGTATTTTTTTGGGCAATTTTTTCGGCTTTATCAATAATTTTTTGCGCTTCTTCTTTAGCTTTAATTAAAACCTCTTTTTCCCGTCGCTCCATTTCGATTAATTTTTCTCCGGCTGTTTCCGCGTCCCGGAGGCCTTTTTCTATCTTGCCCGTTCTGTCGTTTAACACCTTTAAAACCGGTTTGTAAGCGAATTTATACAAAATAGCGAGCACCAGCGCGAAATTAACCGCTTGCGCCAACAATAAACTCCAGTCGATATGAAATGTTTTTACTAAAGCTTCCATTGTTTATATTGTTAAATGATTAGATTGTTAAATTGTTTGAAATGCATTCGGCAATATAACAATTTAGCAATTTAGCGATTTTTTTAATTAATAATGACCTTAATCTGATCCCGAGAACTCGGGACCAAAAAAAGTCGCTATTATCCGCCAATAGAGAATGCGATGACCAGAGCATAAATAGCTATGGCCTCCGCGAAAGCCGCCGCCAGCAGCATGGGAACCAGAATTTTACCGGCCGCTTCCGGATTTCTTCCGATCGATTCCATGGCCTTGGCTCCGATTTTTCCGATGGCCAAAGCCGGAGCGATGGAACCGATTCCAATCGCCAGCGCTTTCGTCAACATTGTTAGATCCATACTTTTTTGCGCCTATTTTTATGTCGACAATATTTTGATTTTTTAGCGTCGCACAAAAACAGGTTTATTTAAAAATTATTTAATCTAAAATTTTCAATTCTCGATTTTCAATCAATTTTCAACTTTTTAATTTTCCAATGTTTAAAAATTTAGTCATTGGAATTTTATTGGAAATTGGTTATTGGTCATTGGAAATTCCAATCCCGAGTATTCGGGATTGGTCAGTGTTCTTCCGCTGCTGCCGCGATGGTCATAAAAACCAATGTGAGCATCGCAAAAATCAGAGCCTGAATCAAGCCGACGATAATTTCCAAAAACATAAACGGCAATGGCAAAAAATAAGCGCACAGCGCCATCATGGAAGCCAGTAGAACTTCTCCGGCAAAAATATTGCCAAATAACCGGAAAGACAGCGAAGCAACTTTGGCAAATTCTCCGATAATCTCCACTACGCCGACAAAAGCTTTTATCGGATTAACCAGCACTATGGAAAAATCATTTTTTATTTTTTTGGGAATAGCTAGGAAGGCTCTCAAATTTATGAACTTATTGAAATGATCCCAGAATCCGACTGTGAGCGCTCCCATTATATGCGACGCCACTACGGCAAAAAGCGCCAAAGCTAGAGTTGTATTCAGATCAGCCGTTCCTCCGCGAAAAAGAGGAATAAAAACTCGCCGTCCTTCGTTTGATTCAATAAAACCGATTGTTCCCATTCCAGGCAAAAGTCCCAGCCAATTATTGATTAAAATAAAAAGAAAAAGCGCCAGCGCGATAGGCAAAAATTTTTCCGATCTTTGGCGGCTGCCCGTTATGCTGTCGGCTAATCGCAAAGCTTCTTCCAGAATAAATTCAAAAATATTTTGAATTCCTTTGGGAATTTTTTTTATTTTTTTTCCGATTAAAATAAAAACCGCGATTAAAATAAAAACCGCGATCCAGCTATTCAGCAGCGAATTAGTCACCGTAAATTTTCCGATATGAAAAACGGGTTCGGCAAAAAGAGTTGATTCGTGCTGAATTTCCTGCGTGTTTGAATTATTCAATTGTTCCGTGCTGGCTGACATATTTTTTCCGTTCTCTTTTTTGTAAAATTCTTTTAATCGTCTTTTTTTGCAGAATGAGATTTTTTATTTTTCATCTGTTCTTCCTCATCTATTTTTTTTAATTCCCTCATCGAGTCCCGAATTATTCCGAAAGTTGAAATAGCAAAGGCGATTCCCACACTTAATAAAAACAACCACGGTTGCGTGTTGTACTTTTTGTCTAAATATTTGCCCACGAAAATAGCAACTAGAATCGGTCCTCCAATCCATACCGAGAGTCTTGAAAAAAGAATCAATCCCGGTTGCCACCAGGGCGTTTGATCATTATTTTTGTTATTGGGCATTGAAAAATGCTAATTCGCACATTCTTAAAAAATGTGAAAACATTAAAAAATTAAGAATATGCTATATGATTATTTTCTCTTATTTTTTTTAAAAAGTCAACCCCGCAGTGATTTTTTGGCTTTTTATAATTTTGTTAATTTTAGAGGCCAGGCCTCTTTTAATATACAGAAGCCAAAAATCTACTATAGGGTCAACCCTTTCAAAATTCTTATTTATTTTCCCAAAGAAACTTGCAAATTAAACAAATCTTTAGCGTTTCGAGTGGTAATTTCCGCTACTTTTTCCGCGTTTATTTGCTTTATTTTAGCTATTTTTTCAGCTACATAAGCCACATAGACCGGCTCGTTGCGTTGTCCCTTCAGAGGAACGGGCGTTAGATACGGACAATCCGTTTCGATAAGCATCTTCTCTGGCGGTATTTCCTTGATTAACCGGTCAAAACTATCCGAATAGGTAACTACGCCATTAAGCCCAATGAAAAATCCTAATTCTATAAATTTGTTGGCTGTTTTATAACCGCCTACGAAACTATGGATTACTCCCCGTTTTTTAACCGGATTATTTTTTAATATTTCATATAAATCGTCATAGGCATCCCAGCAATGAATTATCATTGGTTTTTCCAATTCATTAGCTAAATCGATAAAATTCGTAAAAACTTCTTTTTGTTTGTTTTTTAGTTTTTCCGTTTCATCATCTTCTTCAAAGTGATGATAATCCAGCCCCACTTCTCCAATCGCCACCACTTCCGGATTTTTCGCCAGTTCGCGATATTTTTCCATATCTACATCTTCTTTACTGGTTTTTATCTCGGTTCCTTCCAATTCATTGCTATCGCTATAAATAAAACTTCTTTCCTGGAGGTGGATCGGATGCGTTCCCACCGCCGCCCAAAGTTTATGGGGATATTTTTGGGCGTATTTAAGCGCTCTTTCGCTCGTTGAATATTGCGAACCGACATTGATAAAAAAGACGCTTTTCTCCAAAGCTCTTTTGATTACTTCTTCGGCGTCATCCTTAAACGCGCTAAAATTCACATGGGCGTGGGTGTCAATTAACATAAATTTATTTTTTTCTATATTCAATTCTTTTTTGATAAAGCCTTTCGTTAAAACCACCCTCTTTCATATGCTTATCCTTGAGAGAAATTATTAACTTATCAATCAAATAATTGGATTGATTTATCAGGGTTATCATTAAATTAACCGCTTTTTCTTTTTCTTTGGGGATATTAGGGAAATCGGGATTATCAGACAGTACGGAATATTTTTTTATAATTACCCAGATAGCTCTAATCTCCCTTATTTCCCCAATGGATTTTTCTTTTGGCCAGACTGGAATTTTATTTTGCCTTGCATATGACAGATAATCGCCGAGGAGTTCTTCTAACGAACCTCGTGCCACTCCGCAAAGTTTTATATAGCCAGCCAAGCTTTGTTGTTTATTTCCTTCGGCAATATTTTGCATTCCGGAACGAGCCGCTTGAACCATTTGATCGACAGTTCTGGAAAAACGATTGATATTTTGCTCTGTAAATTGAACCGTTAAATCGTAAATTGGAACCGTTAACTTATAGGCCAACAAATACTCGTAACCTGCTTTCTTGTTTTGATTTTCATTTTCCATTATTTAATGCGCTGAAATAAAATTTCGGTTTTTTTAGTTTCAAGGGCAATTTTTATTTTCTCTGATGTGTCAGGCATAAAAGGAATTAAAAGTTCCGATATCAGATACAAATTTGAAATTAATTCTTGCATAACTTTTTGGAATTTCTCTTGATTGTTTTTTTGAAGCTCCCAGGGTTTATTATCTTCAATAAACTTATTATCTTCCTTGATAATATTCCAGATATATTCCAAGGCACTGCTTAATTCCAACTTATTTACTATATTTGAGAATTCATCATTAGAAATTGATTCGAAATCCGCAATCCGCAATTCGCAATTTTGAGCGAGTTTTATAACTCGCGAAGTTAAGTTTCCCAGTCCGTTGGCCAAATCTGCGTTATATTTTTCAACCATTCTTTCCATCGTGATATCAATGTCCTGTCCAAAAGGGCCTGACGCAAGCAAAAGATAGCGCGTGCCATCTGCTCCGAATTTTTCTAACATTTCATCAATAGAAATAACATTACCCAAAGTCTTGCTCATTTTCTTGCTTCCGGAAAGAATGTGTCCATGCGTAAAAAGCATTTCGGGCAATTGGATGCCTAGATGCATTAAAATGGCTGGCCAAATTGTCGCGTGGACTCGCAGGATGTCTTTACCGATTAAATTAACATTTACCGGCCATTGGTCGGGGATATTTTTCAAATCGCCGTCCCAGCCGATGCCAGTCAGATAATTAAGTAGTGCGTCTATCCAGACATAAGTAGTGTGTTCCTCGTTAAAAGGCAAGAGTATCCCCCAAGAGAGATTCTTTCGAGAAATAGAAACGTCTTTCAGAACTTGAGTTTTTAAAAAAGAAAGGATTTCATTTTTATATTTTTCCGGAGCAATTTTAAATTCATCTGATTCTATTTTCTTGATCAAATTTTCCTGAATAGAAGTCATTTTCATCAGATAGCATTCTTCCTGTATAATTTCCGGAGTTGTGTCGTGATCCGGACATTTTCCATCCACTAATTCATTTTCATTTTTAAATTGTTCACAGCCGACGCAATATAGCCCCTCATATTTGCCCTTATAAATAGCACCCTTATCATAAAGAGTTTGCAAAACTTTTTGGACGGCTTCTTTGTGCTTTTTATCCGTCGTTCGGATGAAATTATCATATTTTATATCCAATTTTTTCCACAGACTTTGAAATTCTCCGGCAATTTCATCCACAAATTTCTGCGGTTTTTTCCCCTGAGTTTCAGCTGCTCTTTGAATTTTTATCCCATGTTCATCCATGCCAGTCAAAAAGAAAACCTCATCGCCTTGAATCTTGTGAAAACGCGCTAAAACATCCGCCGCAATCGTTGTATAAGCATGTCCGATATGCGGTTTGGCGTTGGCGTAATATATGGGAGTAGTGATATAAAATTTATTTTTCATTTTTCAATACACAATGATTACGAACTCCCCTTTTACCTTATCCTTATTCTCTTTAAAATATTTCAAAACTTCCCCGACTTTTCCCCTAACGATTTCTTCAAACATTTTGGTTATTTCGCGTCCCAAAATGACATTTTTTTCCGGAGAAAATTTTTCCAAAAGCTCCAGATTTTTGATGACGCGGTGCGGAGATTCAAAATACATAACCGGAAAATTCAAATTCAGCATCTCTTTAAAAAATTTCTCCCGGTCTTTTTTGTGCGGCG
>PEVT01000033.1:19893-22214 GCA_002780175.1 Candidatus Moranbacteria bacterium CG06_land_8_20_14_3_00_40_12
AGCAAAATGCTTAAGATCAATTCCCGCCACGCTGGCCAGCGCCGTCAGAGCCGAAGCACCGGGAATGGGAATCACCGCGATATTTTTTTCGATGGCCGCCGCTACCAAAAGATTGCCCGGATCGGAAATACCCGGCGTGCCGGCATCGGTTACTAAAGCGATATTTTTTCCGGAAATTAAAGCCAAAATTATCTGGTCAAAGCGCGATTTTAGAGAATGCTGGTGAAAAGAAATCAGCGGTTTTTTGATTTCAAAAAGAGCGAGCAGTTTTTGCGTCACGCGCGTATCCTCGCAAGCGATACCATCGACTTGTTTTAAAGTCTCTAAAGCTCTCAAGGTGATGTCCCGACGATTGCCAATCGGCGTTCCGACAATGTATAATATTCCTGTAGCCATAAAATTTATTGAATAGTCTCTCTTATAAATTTATCAATAATTTAACAATTTAGCAATTTAATCTATGATTCTTTCGACTCACGCTCTGGTAGGCGCCGCTTTGGGAAAAAATTTGGAAAATCCGTGGCTCATCGTTATTCTTTGCCCAATCGTGCATTTCGCTCTGGATTCTTTCCGCCATGGAGAATATATCGACCATCGCGAAAAACTAAAAAACCTGGGCCGCAATGTGGCTTTGGATATATTCGCCGGCGGTTCGATTATTCTCTCTGTTTTATTTTTTCAAGACTGGGAATTAATCACTATCCGAAATGTTTTTTTAGGAATTTTATTTTGCCTTTTGCCTGACTTTTTAACTTTAATTCATTACCGCTTTACTTCTTCCAAAATTCTTAAAAAAATTTACCGCTTCCACCAAAGAGTCCATCCTTATCCGCATCCTTCCAAACAAACTCAATGGAACCTGCGCAACGCTGTCAACGATATCCTTTTTTCCCTCGCTGCCGTTTTATTTTTAATCTTCTAGAATAAACCGATTTTAAAAACCTCTTAGCGCAAGATTAGCGCCAAGGGATGGTTTTTATTGCTTTTTTGGACATTTATTATAGGCCGATTGTTTTCCTGTAGCGAAGGCAGTTGGCTCCCTGGTTGTTATGGTCTTCGAAAGATAAGCGGCTGATGTTCCGGTAGGCCTTTTCGCGCGCCCCTTCAAGATCTGCGGCGCCTGCGATCACTTGAAGCACGCGACCGCCGTGGGTCACCAGATTATTTTCCGTATTCTCATCCACGCCGGAAAAATATACCGCGATACCCTCATCCAGCTGATCAAGACCGCGAATGCGGTGCCCCTTGCCATACCTGCCGGGATATCCTTTGTTCCACCCTCCCTGGGAAGCTTTCGAACGGCCTTCCATGGCGATAATGTTCACGTAATGCTGCTTATTCCAGACTTGCTGGATTTGATCCAGCTTTCCTTCCCACACAGCCATTCCGATTTCGAACAGGTCCGTGCTTAATTTGCGGGCGATCACCGGCCATTCCGGATCGCCGTGGCGAACATTGATTTCAAAGACATCCAGACAATTAAAGGGATCCAGATTGAGTCCGAAGTAAAGGACGCCTTTATAGGCCCAGCCGAGATTGTTGTAAATGAAGTTAACGGTCGGATTCACGATCTCTTTGATGATCCGGTTAACCAGCCAGGGGCTCACTAATTTGTGAGGACAGCAGCAACCGGTTCCTCCGGTGTTGAGATTTCCTTCAAAAGCCTTGATCGCTTCCGTGTCATCAGGATCGAAAGCGAGCTTGTAGTCTTGAGCGAACATTCTTAATGGCATCGTATGCTTGCCGTCCAAATAGACGAAGAACGAGATCTCCGTGCCATATTTTCGCTCTTCAACGACAATCCGGTTTCCCGCGTTTCCGAAGATCTTTTGCGTCATAATTTGGTTAATGGCGGTTTCCGCCTCAAACGCGTCTTCGCAAACAATGGCTCCTTTCCCCGCCGCTAATCCGTTGGCTTTGACAACTACCTGATAACCGATTTTCCGGACATAAGCCCTGGCTTCATCGGGATCATCAAAAGCGCGAAATTCCGGCTTGGAAACTCCGATTTTTCGAAGAAGTTCATCCGTAAAAATCCGGTCGCTTTCAAGTTTTACGAATTCTTTCCTCGGCCCAATAGCGCGGATACCGCGCTTGGCGAGTAAGTCGACCAAGCCTTCTTCCAGGGGATTTTCAGAACCCACGTCCACCAGATCGACTCCTTTTTCAACGCAAAAATCGGCGAGTTTGTTGAAAACTTTTATGGGAATGTGCTCAATAAGACCCTTCCGGCCTTTCAGGGTGTGTTTCACCCCGGGATTACTGAACGAAGCTCGAACCTTTTTTGAACGAAAAATGCTTGATTAACTCCGCTCCGCGTT
>PEVT01000030.1 GCA_002780175.1 Candidatus Moranbacteria bacterium CG06_land_8_20_14_3_00_40_12
AAAAAAGAATCCTGGAAATCGCTAAAATATATCTGGCTTCGGGTATTAATCCCGAAAAATCTTCCATTTTCATCCAGTCGCATGTTTCCGAACACGCGGAGTTGGCGTGGATTTTGAACACAATTGCAAAAATGTCTGAGTTATTTAAAATGACTCAATTTAAAGAAAAATCTGGAGGACGCTATATTTTGAAAAAAAAGTTAAAAGGCGAGGTGATTGAAAGAAAGGTCATTACACAAGAAGAATATAACCAATACATGCTTGATAAAACTGGTGTCGGACTTTTTGATTATCCTGTCCTTATGGCCGCGGATATTCTGCTTTACGATACCCAAATAGTTCCGGTCGGCGAAGATCAATTGCAACATATTGAAATCACTCGCGCTTTGGCTAATAGATTTAATAAAAAATTCGGCGAAACTTTTGTTATTCCCGAATCTTTTATTACCAAAGAAGGAATGAGAATTATGGGCTTGGATGACCCGGCCAAAAAAATGTCCAAATCGGCCCAGTCCGAATACAACTATATCGCTCTCACTGATGACGCGAAAACTATTCGGAAAAAAATTAAAAAAGCGGTGACGGACAGCGGCAGTGAAATAAAATATACGGATGATAAGCCGGCTTTACAAAATTTAATCAATATTTACTCCGGATTTTCCGATAAATTGCCGAAGGAAATTGAAAAAATGTATATCGGTAAAAATTACTCTGCTTTTAAAACCGATTTAACCGAAGTTATCATCAGCGTTCTCGCGCCCATTCAGGAAAAAATGGCTTCTTTAAGCGATGAAAAGGTTCTGGCCATCCTCAAATCCGGGGCGGAAAAAGTTAGGCCATTGGCGCAAAAGAAGATGGAAGAAGTTAAGAAGAAAATCGGGTTTATAATATAAACCCAAAAACCAAATTTCAAATTTCAAATCAAGTTAAAAACTCAAAATCCAAAGAACTATTTATTTATCTTAGAATTATTTATTATCTTAGAAAATATTAAGGTTAATTCATGAGCTTCTTTCCAGAGAACGCGACATCTTTCCGCGCTTTCTGGATTAGTTACTGCTAACATTCTTAGCCAATGTTTAGTTTCTTTGCATTCTTTTTTACAAATGCTTATTTTATGCTGAAAATCTTTTTTTGATTCTGCTCCGTCAGCCTCACAATAGTTAGCACCGACGCTGGTCGTAGAACGGACTAGCTGGGAAATTATAGGCTTGTTTACATTATCCTGCTTAACGCCTTTTACAAATTTTATAACTTCCTCGCCAAATACGGCTGTTCTTTCTTCGAGTTTAAAGATTTTATCATTTGGATTTGGGATTTGATTTGTCATTTGGATTTTGAAATTTTGATTTCCAATTAATCCCTGATTAATTGGAGTAATTCATCTCGCTTTTCCTCCATCAACTCTTGGGATTTGGCTTCCACATTCAGGCGAATGACTGGTTCCGTGTTGGAACCGCGCAGATTAAAGCGCCAGTCGGCATATTCAATCGAAACGCCGTCGATTTCATCTATTTTTTTCGCGCCGACAGAATATTTTTCTTTAGCTTGCGTTATTTTAGCTTTGACATCCGCCACTTCGTTATTGATTTCTCCCGAAACAAAATATTTATTCCAAAACATTTCCTGCATAATTTCCGAAAGGGTCTTTTTTTGCATGGAAAGAAATTCTAATATCATCACCAGCGGAATCAAGCCGTTATCGCAATAAAAATAATCGCGGAAATAATAATGGGCGCTCATTTCTCCGCCGAAAATCGCATCCTCTTTTTTCATCCTTTCCTTGATAAAAGCGTGCCCGGATTTGTTGGTAATAGCGATTCCATTATTTTCTCCGGCAACATCTTGGATGGCCCAAACTAAGCGTGGATCATGGATAATTTTTTCATTTGGATTTTTTTCTAAAAGTATTTTGCCTAAAAGCGCCGTGATAAAATAGCCTTCAATAAACTGCCCTTTTTCCGTAAAAAAGAAACAGCGGTCGGCATCGGCGTCCCAAGCTACACCAAAATCCGCTCTATTTTCAACAACTAATTTGGAAATTTCTTCACGATTTTCCGGTATCAATGGATCCGGCTGGCCTTTGGGGAAATTCCCGTCCGTTTCCCAGTTGAGCTTTACGATTTCAATATTGGTATTCTCCAGCAACTTATCCACGGCCCCTCCACCCATTCCAAAATTAGGATTGGCGACAATTTTCAAGGGTTTAAATTTCGAAAAATCGGCAAAAGTTTTTATTTTAACAATATAATCTTGCAAGATATTCTTTTTTTCCACCAATCTTAAATCCTCATCCGTTAATTCGAAATCCGAAATTCGAAATTCGAAATTCTTTGCTATATCTCTGATATCAAAAAGTCCCGTATCGGACGAGATGGGTTTGGACTCCTCACGCACAAATTTCAGACCGTTGTATTCCTTGGGATTATGCGAGGCGGTAATAGAAAAACCGCCGGCATAATCATAATTCGCCACGGCGAAATACAGCATATCGGTCGAAATTTCGCCCACATCGATAACTTTGATTCCCTGATCCACTACCGCCTTAATGGCTGATGCTTTGAGAGAAGGCGAAGATAATCGCACATCGCACCCAATCACTACCTCTTGGGGTTTCACAAATTCGCAATAGGCTTTGGCGATTTTATATACGTCCTGTTCATTAATTTCGTTAGGATAAATCCCCCGAATATCATAAGCCTTAAATATCGCTTCGTTCATATTTTTTGGTTTGCATTTATTGGTTAGGTAAGGTTATAATAGCATAAATTAGACATTTATTTCCAATCTAAAATTTAATTATTCGTATATTCGTATTTAATTAGTAATTCGTAGAGAATTCATGAAGATCGGCATCGTCGGCCTTCCTAACGTGGGTAAATCCACCCTTTTTAAAGCCCTGACCCGCGTTCCGGTCGACATCAGCAACTATCCTTTCTGCACCATCGAACCTAATGTCGGCATCGTCAAAGTGCCGGATTTAAGATTGGAAAAATTAGCCGAAATATCCAAGTCTAAAAAAATTATTCCGGCGGTCGTGGAATTTGTCGATATCGCCGGACTAGTGAAAGGCGCCAGCCTGGGAGAAGGCTTGGGCAATAAATTTTTAGCCAACATCCGCGAAACCGATGCCATTGTCCAAGTCGTTCGAGTGTTCGAAAATCCCAATATTATTCATGTGCATAAAAAGATTGATCCGGAGAACGATATTGAAATCATCAACGCGGAACTGATTTTGGCCGATTTGGAAACTGTTAGCAAGGTTCGAGTCCGATTAGAAAAAGATCAGCGCGGCAATAAAAAAGGCGCGACCGAGCAATTGGCGGTTTTGGAAAAAATCCAGAAAAACTTGGAAAAAGGATTATTGGCCAATGAAACCGAACTGGATTTGCTGGATGAAAATACGGAAATTATTGTCCGCGAACTTTCTCTGCTCACGCTGAAACCTTTTTTATACGTTTATAATGCTTGCCCCGTTAAATCCGACGAAGCCGGTGCGGAGCAATTTAACGGGGTTTATTATAAACTTTCGAAAAAACTAAAAGAGAAAAATAACTTTGTTGTATTAGACATTAAAATTGAAGAGGAATTGATGGATATGAGTGAAGACGAAAAAAACGAACTCGATCTCAAATCTCATATCTCAAATCTTGTCGTCAAGGCTTATGAAATTTTAGGGCTTATTACTTTTCTCACCACCGGCGAAGACGAAACCCGCGCCTGGACCATTAAAAAAAATTCTACCGCGCCCGTCGCCGGCCTGGCCATCCATACTGATTTTAAGGATAAATTCATCCGCGCGGATGTCATTCAATGGGACAAGCTTCTCGAAATCGGTTCTTGGTCTAAAGCCCGCGAAGCCGGAGTGCTCCGCACGGAAGGCAAGGATTATGTGGTACAGGATGGAGATGCCATAGAATTTAAAATTTAGATTGACAAAGGAGATTTCCAAGCATACAATTCACTATTCTTTACAAATTTAAAACAAAAGGAGGATTATATCATGCCAAAAATTACAATTATTTCCATGTACAATGGCCGTTGTTACAAAACGATCATAAAAAGAGCGGAACAGCTATGCCAACTTGCGGTTGACGGGAGAGTGGTTTACGATGATGAACTGGATGAAAGCAATGAATATACGTGCTTCCGGAAGACTGATCCTTTTGAAGATTACAAAACATTCGAATTTAAAAACGCAGTTGTGACGACCAAGGAAGGAATTAAGAAAATAAAATTTGGTTTAATAACTTCGTTAATTGTTTTTGGCGATAAAATAGGAGCCATCATAGAACGGGATTTTAAAGAACTTATTCTCATCCAAATTCCCGATGGTGAACAGCTTATCCTTCCTGTTATCGAATTGCCCAGGATCTTTCAAGGGAAATAAGCAACCTAAGCCTCTGCGGAAATATTTCCAATGAGGCTTAAATTCTATTTGACTCCTTTTTCATTTGATGCTAACCTAAAAACAACCTAGAAAGTCCAGCCCGCATAAGCTACGCGTAAGCGTTGCTGGCAGGCCTCCGTTTTCCCGCCCCGAGTCTTCGGGGATAGGAAGACAATATTCCGCAAGGAAAGGCTTTCTTTGGGGAACTTTTTAATTGTTACATTTGTTATATTGTTAAATTGCTGAAAATTATTTTATTATGATTTCAACCATTTAACAGTTTAACCATTTAACCATTCAATTATGCAATACGAACTTTTCTATCTGATCGGCGCTTCTAAAGAAGCCGCGCTCGAAAACATCAAGACCCAAGTGGAAGACATTGTTAAAAACGAAGGTGGAATTTTTTTGGAAAAAGAAGTTATCGAAAAAAGAAAATTGGCCTACGCGATCAAGCACGAGAGTCACGGTTTTTATCTGGCCCGCCGGTTTGATTTGGAAGAAAAAGACAAGCTCCGGGAAATAAGCAAGAAGATCAATCTTTACCCGGAAGTTTTAAGATTTATTTTGAGTCGCGCCGAAAATCTGCCGGAATTGAAAACTAAAGAAGAAAGAATCCAAAAAAGCCAGGCTGAATCGGCTCGCGCGACAGAGCAAGAACGCTTGATTAAAGAAAATCTTTCCGCCCAAAAAGAAAAAACAGCCGCTCTCTCTCAAAAACCGCAAACAAAGCTGGAAAAAACTGAAGAAAATATTGATACCCAATTAAAAGAACTGCTCAATATTTAATTTTTAATTTTTAAAATATGAATGTCAATAAAGTTCTGCTCGTGGGCCGCCTGACCCGCGAACCGGAAATCAGGACTACTTCTTCCGGACAATCGGTGGCTTCTTTAAGCATCGCCACCAACAGCTTTTGGAAAGACAAGAGTGGCCAAAAACAAGAACGCACTGAATTTCATAATATCGTTTTGTGGGGAAGATTAGCGGAAATCGCCGGACAATATTTAGTCAAAGGCGCCGAGGTTTTTATTGAAGGCCGGTTGCAAACCCGCAAATACACCGCTAAAGACGGAACCGAAAAAAGAACGACGGAAATAGTGGGAGAAAATATGCAGTTAGGCGCCAAGCCGCAAAACCGGCCTTACACCCCTAATGTTCCCGCTAATAATTCCGCTTCCGCTCAAGGAGAAAAACCGCAAGAGGAAGCTATTCCGACGATTAATCTTGATGAAGAACAAGATGAAGTTAAAATCGCGGATGTTCCCTTTTAATTCCGTTTCACGAAGCCCTGGAAAACAAGTCCGCTCTAAACAAATCTGATCGACCCGCTTGATTAAAGCCGTTTGGTTGCGAAAACCGGACTATGAAAATAAATCAAGAAGTTCCGCTGACCGGCAGACAATTTGCTTTTAAAAAAATACTATTTTATCCCGTTAAATTTATTAAGATATTTTATGCGAAATTACAACAATAACACTAACAATAACCGCCAGACAAAAATTGAAAAGAAAATTTGCTATTTTTGCGAAACCAAAATAGAAAAAATCGATTTTAAGGATGTTTATCTTTTACGCCGCTTTATGAATTCTCAAGGAAAAATTTATCCTCCCAAAAAACACAGCAACTGCTCCTTTCATCAAAGAACTTTGGCGAACGCCATTAAAAAAGCCCGTTTTATGGCTTTAGTTCCTTTTGTCATAAAATAAACCCATTAAAAAAAGTTTAGAAACGTAATTGGTGTCGGAGTAAACTTATGCTGGGATTAAGTGAAATAAAATCAGGCCGGAATATTATTTTGAAAGATGTCCCATACGCCGTGCTTTACCATGAACATTCCAAAACCGGCCGGGCCGGATCAGTTTTGCGCACCCGTTTAAAAAATCTGCAAAATGGCGCCATTCTGGAAAAAACTTTTCAGGGCGCCGATAAAAT
The DNA here is from genome assembly GCA_002780175.1 of Candidatus Moranbacteria bacterium CG06_land_8_20_14_3_00_40_12. Classification (GTDB taxonomy): domain Bacteria; phylum Patescibacteriota; class Minisyncoccia; order Moranbacterales; family UBA2206. The sequence continues at coordinate 6,326 of PEVT01000030.1, forward strand.
TTCCGAAGCTGATATCAATAAATCTAAAGCCCAATTTCTTTATCGGGAAAAAGAAAAATACTGTTTCATGGATATGGAATCTTATGAGCAATTTTCTCTTTCTGAAAAAGTTCTCGCCAGCGCCAAAGACTACTTAGTTGAAGGAACTGAAATGACCGTGCTTAATTTCAACAGCCAGCCCATTAATATTGAATTGCCGGTAAAAATAGCTTTGCGGGTGGTGGAAGCTCCGCCTAATGTCCGGGGCAACACTGTTTCTTCCGGAGGCAAAATTATCACATTGGAAACTGGTTTAAAAATATCCGCTCCGCTTTTTATCAAAGAAGGAGAAAAAATAATCGTGAACACCGAAAGAGGCGAATACGTGTCCCGGGTTTAAAATTCAGACAATATAAAAAATCTCTTCCGATTACCCGGAAGAGATTTTTTTAATGGCTGCTTTATGCCAAGCCGGTAAAATTGATAAGCGTAAACACCAAGACCGGCGCGAGCACTATCAGAATGGCAAAGTTCATTTCTTCGGCCATTTCTATTTCCGCTTTTCTTTTGGCGCATTCCGGACACTCCGGATTTCCGCAAGGAATTCCTGTGTCCAACTCCTTTGGTTCTTCCATTTTGTTTTTGTTTTTAATAATTAATTATCCTTACGCTAATTCCGACAAAAATTATATGCAATAGATATTAGAGTCGCTAAGCGGTTCTGCTTTACGACTTTATATTATGTATGCGCATTTTGCTTAAAATTAGTGTCAGGATAAAATAAAAAAACGGGCTAATCA
>PEVT01000002.1 GCA_002780175.1 Candidatus Moranbacteria bacterium CG06_land_8_20_14_3_00_40_12
CATTGACAAAACAACGGTTTTAACTTATACAGAAACTAATAGTATAGTTCTTAAAATCTATAAAAATAAAACAAAAAGAGGATAGGGGAGGATTGGTTTTCCGGATGGTTTCAATCGGCTACTATCTAGCTGATTTAAACAACTGGCAGAAGGAGCATAACTCAACAGTATAAAGGGGTGATAGTTATTGATTATTGCCCCTTTATTTTTTATGCTATAATCAAAAAATGGATAAAGTAAAGAACTTATTAGAAATAACTTTCTTCGCCCGCGGCGGCCAAGGCGCTAAAACAGCGGCGGAAATTCTGGCTCAAGGGGCGGTTTCGGAAGGGAAGTTTGTGCAGGCTTTTCCCAGTTTCGGACCGGAAAGGAGCGGGGCGCCGATACAGACTTTTTTGCGAGTTTCCAACCGGGAAGTTCGCACTCATGAACCGGTTTTAAATCCGGATGTGGTGGTTGTTTTAGACGATACTCTTTTAAAGACGGAGAATATAACGCGAAATTTGAAAAAAGACGCCATTTTAATTGTCAATTCGGTTAAAACAGCTGAAGAATTAAGCCGGCAACTGAAGTTTTTCGGAAAGATTCACGCGGTGGATGCCGATGGAATTTCTTTGAAAATTATTGGCCAGCTCCGGCCCAACACCGTTATTTTAGGGAAGATTATCCGAATTGCGCGAGTGGCCAAGCTGGAAAGCATTCAAAAAGAATTCCGGAAAATTTTTGCAAAAAAACTGGGAAAAGAAATATGCGCCAGGAACATGGAAGCGATTAAAAAGGCATACGATAATCCGTAATCTTCGGGAATTGTCCTGCCGTGGCGGGATAATCAGTAAAAACTTTATGGAAAAAGGCGCGGTGATAAAATATGATGCCTTGAAAGCTCCCCGGACAGGGAACTGGCGTTATTTATATCCGGAAATGAAAAAAGAAAAATGCATCGGTTGCGGTCGGTGTGTTTCTTTTTGTCCGGAGGCTTGCATTGAATTAAGAAAAGAAAAAGGATCAGATAATAAAACTGTAAAAAATAAAGCCCGGGTGGATTATGATTTTTGCAAAGGTTGCGGAGTCTGCGCTTCCGTTTGCCCGGTTCGCGCGATAATTATGAAAAAATCCGAGTAAGGTTTATAAGACGAATATGACTGATAAAAAAATAGCGTTAACGGGCGCAATGGCGGCAGCCGAAGCTTTGCGCCAGCTGGATATCGATGTTTTTTCTGTTTATCCGATCACTCCGCAAACTCCGATTATTGAAGCTTTTGCTAAAATGAAAAGCGAGGGAAACACGGCCGCGGAAATTATTCAAGTGGAATCGGAACACAGCGCGCTGTCGGCTTGCGTGGGAGCTTCCGCTTCCGGAGCCAGAACCGCGACCGCTACCAGTTCTCAAGGACTGGCGCTTATGAATGAAATTTTATACATAGTCAGCGGCTTGCGTTTGCCGATTTTAATGGTTGTTTCGGCGCGGGCGCTTTCCGCTCCGATTAACATTCATGGCGATCATTCCGATGTGATGGGAGCCCGGGATTCCGGCTGGATTCAGATTTTTTCGGAAAATTCCCAGGAAGCTTATGACAACACGCTAATCGGAATGAAACTGGCCGAAAAAACCTCTTTGCCGGTAATGTCCATTATGGACGGATTTAATACTTCGCACAGCGTGGAAAATCTGGAAATTTTAAGGGATGAAACAGTGAGAAAATGGGTGGGCGATTTCACTCCGGAAAACAGCCTGCTTAATCACAAAAATCCGGTAACTTTCGGACCTCTGGTCTTGCCAAACAGTTATTTCGAATTTAAAATCGACCAGGAAAAAACCATAAACGAAGCGGTTAATGAATATGGAAAAATCGCCAAAGAATTCGAACAATTGAGCGGCCGAAAAAAAGATTGTTTCGAACAATATCGAATGGCGGATGCCCGAGAAGCGATTGTTTTGTCCGGTTCGGCCGCCGGCACGGCTAAAGAAGCGGTGGATAAGTTGAGAGCGTCCGGAAAAAAGGCCGGTCTTTTAAAAATAAACTTATTCCGTCCGTTTCCGCGTCGGGAAGTAGCCAGAGCTCTGGCCAAAGTCCCTAAAATCGCCGTTCTGGATCGTTCGCAGTCAATGGGAACTTTCCCGCCGCTTTATACGGAAATTGTAAATAGTCTATTTCCAGTCGCGAGTTATAAGTCGCGAGTTATAAGTTATGTCTACGGTCTTGGCGGCCGGGATATTTTTCAGACCGATATGGAAAAAGTTTTCGAAGAATTGGAAAAAGGCAAGACGGAAAACAGGATTAAATATATCAAGTAATTAAATAATTTAAAAAAATGGAACAAGGCAATAAAAATTATGAATCAACAAAATCTGAATCAGTAAAAAAAGAATCAAGAGAGGCTGCCAAAGAGAATCCTTTGGATAGAATGTACTCGGAAAGAAAACCGATAGAAACCTGGGAAGAATTTAATGAGTTTAAGAAAGACATGAAATTTAAAATAGCGCAGGAAGTTGAGAAAGTAGAAAAGAAAGGAGCGGAAGATGTCCGCGTTATAAGCGATTCTCTCGGTGTTTCTTTGCAAAAATTTGAAGAAATAAAATTGAAACGGGATCCGGAAATTTTGGAAATTAAGATTGAAAGCATGGAATTGGGAGAAAGAGCTCAAAAAGTCGTCGATGATTTGTCGGAGGAAATTAAAAAAATGATGGATAGGGGAGAATTGCTGGAAGAGATGACTCAACAAAAAAAGGACATCCAGATTGAAATTAACGGGAAAATAAAAAAAATTCAGGAGATATACAAAGAATTTATCGTAAAAATAGAAGAAATTAAGCAGAAAATTGACAGAGTTTTGTCCGATATGGAATTTGAGCTAAGACAGGCTGGAATAAAAGAAGTGCAGGAAAGAATAAGTGAAATCTAAAAAAAGATGAATAAAGAATTAAACCGATATTTAGCTTCCGGCCATAGCGCTTGCGCGGGGTGCGCGTATCCCGCGATTGTGCGGACGGTTTTGGGCGAAGCTCGAAGTCCGGTAGTGATTGTTAACGCCACCGGTTGTTTGGAAGTGACTTCCACCCTTTATCCTTTTACCGCCTGGAAGTCGTCTTATATCCACAGCGCTTTTGAAAATGCTTCCGCCACGGCTTCCGGAATCGAATCAGCCCAAAAAATACTTTTTAAAAAAGGAAAAATCCGGGAAAAAGCGAAAATCGTGGTTTTCGGGGGCGATGGAGGAACTTATGACATTGGATTGCAATCATTGTCAGGCGCTTTGGAGAGAGGCCATGATTTTTTGTATGTTTGTTATGACAACGGAGGTTATATGAATACCGGCAACCAACGTTCCAGCGCCACGCCCTTCGGAGCTCAAACGGAAACCACGCCGATCGGCAAGGAGCAAAAAATCGGCAAGACTCAACTGCGCAAAAATTTAATGGAAATCGTCAATGCCCACAACATCGCCTATCTGGCGCAGGCTAATGTCGCTTTTTTGGATGATCTTAAGATGAAAGCGCGCAAAGCTCTGGAAGTGAAAGGCCCGGCCTTTCTGAATGTTTTTTCGCCTTGCACTAATAATTGGAAATTTCCGCTTTCTCAATACGTGAATGTCGCCGTTTTAGCCACCGAAACTAATTTTTGGCCGCTTTACGAAATCGAGAAGGGAAAATATAAAATAAACAAAGTAATTTCGAACCGCCGGCCAATTGAAGAGTTTTTGAAAACGCAGGGACGCTTCAAGCATCTTTTTGCCGCGGAAAATAAAAAAACGCTTGAAAAAATGCAGGAAATGGTGGACGAGGAATGGAAAAAATTGTCAGCTAATGCTTCGGTATAAAATTAATTCCCCAAGTATTAATTTAATTTGGTTGTTGCGGGCTTGCCGGAATAAGAATGATAATTAATAAAAGTTTTATAAAATATGGAAAAAATTTCAATTGATTCCGGTTGTAAAAAAAATTCACTGGAAAGTGATTTTTTTCTGGAAGGACAAGAAGCGGAGCTGCAAAGAAGCAAGATATTTAAAAAGTCGTCGGATAATGAGAGAATGAGAGATTGGGAAATAGAAAAGAAATGATTTGCGCCACCCTATCTTAGTTGGTAGATTTATTACCCGCCCGCGTAGCTCAGTTGGTAGAGCGATGCATTCGTAACGCATAGGTCGTCGGTTCAATCCCGGCCGCGGGCTCAAATATTGGCGGGGCAACGGTATCCCGCCGAAGGCGGATAAACTCCAGCCGTAGGTTATCCCACCAAGGCGGGATCATCGGCCCAGTAATCTTTAAAAAAATAAAAATTTTATGCAAACATATATCTGTCAAATTTGCGGAGACGCCTACTTGGGCGAGGGGCGGCCGACCGATTGTCCTTTTTGCGGGGCTCCGGGAAATTTTATCAAAACCGGAAAAGAAGCCCGGCCGATTATCAATGAAAAAATAGAAATTAGCGAAATTTCCCGTAAGAATTTGCAAGCCACTTACGACTTGGAAGTCAAAGCTTCAGCTATTTACGCCTGCATGGCCGGGAAGGCGAAAACTTATGAAATTAAAGCCATGTTTAAACGATTGGCGAAAGTGGAATTGGAGCATGCGATTATTGTTACGAAACTTTTAGGCAATCCGGCGCCGGTCGTATCTCCGGAAATTTGCAGCAATGAGGACATGGAAAATTTTAAGGAAACGGTCAAGCTGGAAAAACACGCCACGGAAGTTTACGCTAAATTTCTCAAAGAAGCGACGGAAACCAATATCCGCATCTTCTTTAACGCCCTTAACCAAGTGGAAACAAGCCATATTAAGCTGATGGAAAATTATTTAATTTAAATCATAACAACTAATTTTGATTAAAATCAATGAAGATTCTGGTTGTGGCGCCGACTCCTTTTTTTTCCGACCGTGGAACGCATATCCGGATTTTGGAAGAAGCCCTGGCTCTGGAAAAAATCGGTCACGAAATTACCATCGCGACCTATCATATCGGGAGAAATATCGATTGGGAAGTTAAAAATAAAATCGATGTCCGCCGGATTTCAAGGCTGCTTTTTTGGTATCGGAAATTGGAAGCCGGACCGGATTGGCAAAAAATAATCCTGGATCTGTTGCTTATCCGCAAAGTTTTTTTTCTGGCCCGGACGCAAAAGCCGGATATTATCCACGGCCATCTCCACGAAGGCGCGCTGATCGGCTGGCTGGTAAAAAAGATATTATTTTGGCGGAAAATTAAATTAGTGGCGGATTTTCACGGCAGTCTGACCAAAGAAATGATTTCGCACGGATATTTGCGGGCGGGAAGTTTAAATAAGTTTTTCAGCTGGCTGGAAAAAATTATCGATAATTTGGGCGATTGCGCCATCACCAGCTCCTGGGAAAATACCGGAGAAATAAAAAAATTCCGCAAAGATAATAAAGCGGCGACTGTTTTAGACGGAGTCAATCTGGATTATTACCGGAAATTTTCTTCCAAAGAAGCGTCTAAAAAAGAACTGGAACTGCCTGGGGACAGAACTATCGTAACTTATACCGGAGCGCTGATCGCCAACAAAGGGATCGATTATCTTTTGCCAGCCATTCCTTTGGCGCTGGCTCAAAATGAGCAACTGTTTTTTATTTTAGCCGGATTTCCCGTGGCGGAAGCGGAAAAATTCGTGAAAGCCGAAAAATTGGAAAAAAATGTCAGAATAATCCATCCGCTGAATTATTTTGATTTGCCGGAAATTTTAAATGCCAGCGATATCGCCATCGACCCGAAAGATAGAAGCGTTAGTCAGGCCAGCGGGAAAATTTTGCAGTATATGGGCGCCGGATTGCCGATAATTTGTTTTGATAAGAGCAATAATCGCCGTTATTTGGATAAAGGGGCGTATTATGTTTCGGAATTTTCCATCGCGGGACTGGCCAAAGGGATAATTGAACTTTCCGGCAATTTGGAAAAAACCAGAGAGATGGGGCAAAAAAACAAAGAAAGAGCGCAAAATTTCAGTTGGGATCATTCGGCGGAAAAACTGGATCAGATTTATAAAAATTTAATAAAAAAATAGATGAGTCGTTTTCTAACCAGAAAATGGATTGTTGGTTTTGTTTTGGCGGCGATTGTATCAGCCGGAGGATTTTTCCTTTTCTCTTACGCTAAAGACAATAAGGTGAGCATTGCCATAAATTCTTTATCCGCTTTAAGTAAAATATCCCAGTTGCTTCCAATCGAAGCGGATACCAAAAAGGAAATCAGCGCGGTGAATAGCCTGGTCGAAACTTTGACTAAAAATGACAATGTGGAAAAAAGTTTTCTGCTAATGCTGCAAAATAACATGGAACTGCGCCCCGGCGGAGGATTTTTGGGCCAATACGCGGTGATTAAAATCAAAAACGGACAAGTAACTTACAGCTATTTTGAGGATGCTAATTTATTAGACCAGAGAATCACCGTCAAAGTGACTCCGCCCTATCCCTTTACCAAAATGATGCAGATTAAAAAATGGAAATTCCGCGACTCCAATTTTTCTCCCGATTTTCCCGCTAACGTGGAAAAAGCCAAATATTTTTACCGTTTAGCCGGCGGCAATTCCAATTTTGATGGCGTAATCGCGGTCAATTCGGATGTCTTGCTGCATATTTTAAAATTAACCGGACCTATCACCGTTCCCGGATACGCGGGAGAATACAACAGCCAAAACGCGGTTTTAAAACTGGAAGAGCAGGTGGAAAAAGCCTATATTATGGATCCGGAACTGGATACGCAAAACCGCAAAATTATTATGAAAAAAATGACCGCGGTTTTAATCAGCAAATTAACTCAATTGAATAATATTCCCAAAATAGCCGAATTACTCCTGGAAGAATTGAGAAATAAAAATTTGATGATGAATTTCAATGATCCGGAACTGCAAAAAATAGTCGAAGAAGTTTATTGGGACGGCAAAGTGGCTTACGATTGGAGCTCGGATTATCTGATGACGGTGGATGCCAATATGGGAGCGTTTAAAACCGATTACTATATGAAAAGGGAAATCGCTTACCGGATTGGCAGGTACCCCATATACTAGACACAGATTCTCAGATATAATCAAAAGCATATGGGCAACACAAAACACAACTATCGCATAT
>PEVT01000047.1 GCA_002780175.1 Candidatus Moranbacteria bacterium CG06_land_8_20_14_3_00_40_12
AGCAAAAAAGGGGCTTCGGGGTTTGAATTCGGGGAAAACAAACCGGACTTGATTTTGCTTGATTTGATTATGCCGGTAAAAGACGGATTTGAGACTTTGAAGGAATTGAAGGCTGATTCCAGCCTCAAAGATGTCCAGGTGATCATCCTTTCCAATTTGAGCCAGGAGGAAGACCGGCAGCGGGTATTGAATCTTGGAGCGGTGGAATATGTCGTCAAAGCCGATGTTTCTTTCAGCGAGATAGTAAAGTTGGTTAAAAAATACTTAGCGAAATAATTTTGCCCGGCGCTTGAAGGATGGTTGAAACCCGGTGTTTCGGATTAAAAAAACGGGCAGTTCGCGGCCGGTTAAGCGTTGAGTCAAGAATTCAGGCGGTTTATTCGTCATTCAAGCCGCTGAAATTTTATTACCGAATATGCCACATTTTAAAAATTTTTCTTTAACCAGGGAAATGTTTCTGGAAACCGGAGCTATTTCGGAAGAGGATTTTTCCCGGGCGGAAAAAAAGGCGAAGCAGGAAAAAATTACGCTGGCGGAAGCCATTGTTCGTTTGGAAATTCTTTCGGAAGAAGAGGTGGCGCGAATTTTAGCCGACATGCTGGGTTTTCCCTATATCAAACTTTCGAAATCCGGCATAGCGCCGGATATATTAGCGTCCATTCCGGAAATAGTGGCCAAAAAAAACCGCATCGTGGCGTTTAAGAAAGATTCGGCGGGTTTTCATTTGGCGATGGCCGATCCGACTGAATTGGAAATCAGGGATTTTATTGAGCGCAAGGAGGGCGTGACAGTCAAGCCTTATCTGGCGACGGAACGGGATATCGAGAACGCGCTGGAAGCGTATGGCGGAGAGCTTTCCGACGCGCTTAGCAAAATACTTTCATTGGTGGAAAAAGCCAGCCAGGATAAAAAAGCGGAACCTCCCATCGTAGAGCTGGTAAAAGGCGTCATCTCTTTTGCTTATAAAAATCGAGCTTCCGATATTCATATCGAACCGCGCGAAAATTTGGATTCTTTGGTCCGGTTTCGGATTGACGGAGTTTTGCACGATGTTTCAACTTTGCCCCGGGCGTTGCACAACCAGGTGATTTCCCGCCTGAAAGTTCTGGCGCGCTTGCAAACGGACGAGCACCAAAAACCCCAGGACGGCAAAATAGAATTTCCCATAGAAAAAGAAGAGGTGGATATCCGGGTTTCCATTGTTCCGATAACCGAAGGGGAAAAAATAGTCATGCGCCTGCTTTCCGAGCGTTCGCGCCGTTTTTCCCTGACCAATCTCGGGCTGGCGGAGGAAGATCTTTTAAAAGTCCAGGAAGCCTATAGAAAACCTTTCGGCATGATTTTAGCCACCGGACCGACCGGTTGCGGAAAAACCACCACGCTTTACACCATTCTCAAGATTTTAAACAGCCGGAATGTCAACATTATGACCATCGAAGATCCAGTGGAATACGATATTCAGGGCGTAAATCAAATCCAGGTCAATACCAAGGCTAATCTCACTTTTGCCACGGGACTGCGCAGCATTCTTCGCCAGGATCCGAACATTATTCTGGTCGGAGAAATTCGCGACAAAGAAACGGCCAATATTGCGATTAATCTGGCTATGACGGGCCATCTGGTGCTGTCAACGTTGCATACCAATGACGCTTCGACGGCTATTCCGCGTTTTGTCGACTTGGGCATCGAGCCTTTTCTTATCGTGTCGACTGTCAATGTCATTGTCGCTCAACGTTTAATCCGGAAGATTCATGACGCCTGCCGGGCGAGCGAGGAAATATCTTTTGTGAAAATCGCCAACTATATCGGCTGGGAAGCGACAAAAAAAGCTTTTGGCGTGTCGGAAGAAGAAGCCGGCCAAAAAACAGTCCGGCTGTATAAAGGCAAAGGTTGCGAAGCCTGCTACGGAACCGGCTACGAAGGACGGATTGGAATTTTTGAAGTTTTGATTTTGGATGACAAAATTAAAAAAGCGCTTGTCAAAAACCAGGAAGCCGGTTCAATCGCAATGTTAGCCAGAGCTAATGGCATGCGGACTATGCTGGAAGACGGTTTGGAAAAAGTCAAATCCGGATTAACCACTTTGGATGAAATTTTAGGAGCCACGAAAGTTTAAAAGGAAACCGCTGTTTTTCGCGGATTATAATAGAAAATATATTTAAATTTATTATGCGCCTATTTTCCACATTTGGATTTTTAGAGAAACTTTTTTTTGCCAAGCATCTGGCCATTCTTTTAAAAGGCGGGATTCCCCTGGCGGAAGCTCTTAAATTGCTTTCCGAGCGCTACGAGAAACGCATCGGGGCGATGGCCCTGGAAATTCTCAAGAGCGTGGAAAACGGCCAGCCGCTTTCCGGCGCTCTGGGAAAATATCCCAAAGAATTCGGAACTTTTTATGTGAGCCTGATAAGCGTGGGCGAAGTTTCCGGAACATTGGAAAAAAGCCTGGAGTTTTTGGCAGCCAAACTCATGCGAGAGGACGTGTTGCGCAAAAAAGTCAAAGCAATGTTTTTTTATCCCGCCATTGTTCTGACGGTTTCGGCCGCGGTGGGCGGCTTTGTCAGTTTTTTTGTTTTGCCGAAACTTTCCGGAATTTTCAGCGCTTTCGACGTGGAGCTTCCCATGGCGACAAGAATACTGCTGTTTATTTCTAATTTTATTAAAGTTTACGGGCTGGCGGTTGCCGGAATCCTGATTTTTCTTTTTCTGGCAATTTCAGGATTAATAAAAATATCTCCGGCGGCTAAACTTCTGTGGCACCATTTAAAATTTCAGATCCCTTTTATCGGAAAAGTCACGAAAAGCGCCGCGTTTTCTTCGCTTTTCCGCGATTTGGGCGTGATGTTGCAAAGCGGTTTGCCTCTGGAATACGCGCTGCGGATTGAAAGCGAAATCGCGGAAAGCTTGGTCATTCAGAAAAAAATCAAAGGAATTCACGAAGCTGTTTCGCACGGCAGCACTGTCGGAAAAGAATTATTAGCCCGGGATTACAAGATTTTTCCGGCTTTAGTTTCCCGGATGATTTCCGTCGGGGAGAATTCAGGGAGACTGGAAGAAACTTTTTTATATCTGGCTGATTATTTTGAGGACGAAACGGACGTGGCTGCTAAAAACGGGTCGGCGCTTCTGGAACCCCTCCTCCTTTTGTTTATCAGTTTAATTGCCGGTTTTGTGGCTTTGGCGGTCATTCTGTCTATTTACACGCTCACCGGATCGATAAATCATTAAAATAAAAGAAACTTCTCGCGCTAACTTTTTTGGTTGTTGCTTCGGGCGGTCCGCCTAAATTAGCCGAAGAAATATCGCCATGTTTAATTCCACCCGGCAAACGCAAATTTTTTCCCTGAAAATCAGCGCGGGGTTTACCCTGATTGAAATATTGCTGGTAATCGCCATTGCGCTGACGGTGGGGTTTTTTTCGGCTGCTTTTCCGTTGCGGCTCATTTCTCAAATGTCAGTGAGGGACGCGCGGGAGGAACTCCGGAGCGAATTGAAAAAAGCGCAAGTCTACGCCATCGCCGGTCGCGGATATTCTCCCTGGGGCGTATATTACGCTGATTCGGTCATCACGCTTTTTAAAGGAGATTCTTACTCCGCCCGGGATCAGATTTTTGACGAAGAAACAGCCATTAATGAAAAAGTTTCCATTTCCGGCTTTACGCAGGCGGTTTTTACCATACCCTCTGGAAAGCCGGAAACGGCGATTTCCGAAATAACTATTTCGCGGCCGGGAGCGGAATCCGCCAGTTTTTCCTTAAACGCGGAAGGCGCGCTGGAATAAATATTAGTATGGTTATAATAAAAAATAATAATTCAAAAAAATATATGAAGAAAAATCAAGGCTTAAATGGAGACGAAGTTACTAAAATAGAGGCAGAAACTGTTTTAGACTGTTTGGATTTTGATGTATTGATTGTAAATAGAGATTTTTCAATACTTTTCGCAAATAAAACTTTCCTGAGTAAGGTCTTAATGAATCGAAATGAAGTTGTCGGCCAGCATTGCTATAAAATATCCCATCATTTTGATAGCCCATGTAAACCCCCAGGCGATCCATGCCCAATTGAAAAAGCGATAAAAACAGGCAAACCTTCTGTTGAAATTCATACTCATTTGACTAAAGAGAATAAAAATATTTTAGTAAATGTTACAGCAGCACCTATCATTGAATATAAAAAAGAAGTGGGATTTATACATATTTCTTTACCTGTGAAAGAGAAGGCAAATATGACTGCGGATACGGAAGCTGCTTTAAATAAAACCCTGGATGTGTTGCAAGTTGTAAACCTTTATCAGCGTCAAATGTCGGAAATCAAGGAAGAAAAATATTTGTTAGAAAAAACAAAAAAAGACTTAGAATCAAAAATTGAGGAGTTAGAGAAATTTAATACATTAGTTGTTGGAAGAGAGCTTAAAATGATTGAGCTTAAGAAAAAAATAGAAGAATTGGAGAATAATCTTTCAAAGTAAAAAAACTGCTCCACCAATCACTGTGGATAATTTAGCGCGGCTCTTGATTTATGGTTGACTGGAAAGCTTTGGTTTCTGATTTTAACAGTATTGTATTGAAAACCAATCTTTTTTGCGCAAAACTTACTTTTGCTACTGGGCTATTCACAGCAAGTGATTGGCATTAATAACAAAAATGCAAAAGAAATTGAAAGGATTTTCAGTTATAGAACTGGTGCTGGCGGCCGGTCTTTTTTCGGTATTTTCTCTTTCAATCGTTCTGGCCATTTTGCAAGGCAGCAGCGCCGGGCAATCCGGCATCCGCGCGGAAGTCGCGAGGCAATGGGCGATGGAAGGCTTGGAAGCCGCTCGCGCCGTAAGATCCCAATCCTTTGATTTATTAAGCGACACTTCCGGTTCCGGTATTCGTTTTGAAGATGGAAAATGGGAGTTTTCCGGAGAGCAGGATGAGTGGGAAGGCTATACCCGGACGGTGTCCGTCCAGCCGGCTCGGCGCGATGAGGATGGAAATATCGTGGCCGAAGAGGGAGACGAAGACGCAGATTTAAAATTAATCACCTCTGTCGTGACAAAAAATAATTTTTCAGTGGAATTTTCCACTTATCTTTCCCGCAGAGAGATAGTGGTCGCGCCATAATTTATGCCATTTAAAAATAAGTCCGCTAAAAGCGCCGCGTCTGCCGGCCGGCAGAACTCCGTCTCCGGCGGAAAGGAAAAAAAATTATCAGGCATGTCCTTGATTGAAACAATTCTGTATTTGGGAATTGCCGTTTTTGCGCTGGGAGCTATTTTTTTATACGGCTGGAATGTCATGGAAATAAACATCAAATCGCAAGTTACCCGCGAAACGGCTGGCGCGGCCCAACTTATCGAAGAACGGCTGAAATATGAAATTCGGAAAGCGGAAAGCGTGGACAGGACGGCGTCCGTCTTTGGCGAAACGCCGGCAAAATTAGTGCTTCAGGAGGGCGACGAAACGGTGGAGATCGAAGATGCGGGAAATCAAATTACGGTTAAAAGGGGATCGGCCGATCCGGTTTTATGGCATTCTCCCGACATCCGGATTGAAAATTTTGTTTTTACGGAACAGGTTTCCGGGACGGACGAAACGGATTATGTCGGATTTTCCTTCGACGCGGTCGCCGGCTATCCCGGATCTTCCACGCGGAGCGAATATCAGTATGCGCTTTCTTTCCGCTCCGGCAGCGCCTTAAGAAATTCCCATTGAAATAAATGTTAAAAAATTATCCCAAATACACAATGAAAGGCTATATAGCTATCTTAGCGGTTCTGGTGCTTTTAACGGTGACCGGGGGAATCGCGACGACTTTGCTGCTCACTTCAATTGGCGAAGTTCAATCGGTGGAAGCGCTCCGCCAGGGAGAGCAGGCGCTTTTATTTTCCGAATCCTGCCTGGAAGAAGGGCTGCTGCGGATTATTCGCGACCCCGATTATAGCGGCGAAAATTTTGAAATACCGCAAGGCGCTTGCGAAGTGACGGTCGAAAAAAATGAAGAAGAATATATCATCCAGGCTACGGGTAAAAACGCTCCTTTTGAACGCAGAGTGATCGCGGAAGCGGTTTTCGGCGCGGAAGAGTTGCAAGTAGTCAATTGGAAGGAAGAATAAGATGGTGTATAATTGAAAAATCAGAAAATATAAAAAAATGATTTTTAATCATTACCGCACAATTTTATTTATCAATAAGGAAAAAATCCGGTGGGCGAAAGGGCAAGCGCCCGGCGGAAAGGTTTTTGACCCGGTTCAGGAGCTTCCCTGGTCGGAAAAAAACCTGCGTTCCGCGCTGGAAGATATCGCCGCCCGCTTTCCTAAAAAAATTCGCATCGTAGTGGGAGAAGAATTTTCTTATGTGGTAAGTTTTCCAAAAGACAAAAAAAGCGGTTCCGTGATCAGTGAAGCGCGAGCGCTGATACCGGAAAGTTTGCAAGACGGCTGGGACAGTTGTGAAGGCCAATCGGACAATGTGCAAGTGATGGCTGTCCGGCAGGAATTTTTTTTGGCTCTCAAAAAAGCGCTTTGGGAAGCAAAATCGCGGGTGGAAGCGATAGAAGCCGAATCAGTTTCCTTAAGCCGCGTAATTCCCGAAAGCAAAAACGAGACGACATTTGCCGCCAGATATGACGAAAAAATTCTTTTGACGGTGACGCGAAACGGCTTGGTGATCGCGACTAAGATCTTTTTTCAATTGCCGGAAAAAGAAAAGATTCAAGAGTTTGTCGACTATATTTCGAATCAAAAATATTCCCTTAAATTCGGTTTATATTGAAGACAAAGCGGGAAGTTTAACGGATATTTTTCGATCTCTTAAGTTCGCGGTGCAGGAAAAATCGCTTAATCCTATGGTGGGAATTGGCCGGAAAAAAGACATCGGCGGCCGGGATGAAAAAGTATTGAATATTTTTTTAGGCGAGAAAACAGGTGAAAATGAAAACAAAATTAAAGATAATTCCACGTTGCGAAAGAAAGTTATTTTGGCCGTATTTCTCCTGGTTTTTTTAGGCGGAATAGCGGCAGTTTATTTTATCAACAAATCGAGGCAAAAAGCCGTCAAAATAATCCCGTCAAATCGCGAAAAGCAAGAAGATCAAGTGGGGCTTCTATGGGAAAAATAAATCAGCGCTTTTTTAGGAAGAAGGTTTCCGCCTTGCGGGATATTGCCGGAAATATGATAGAATATAGTCAAATAAAAATTAAAATTCACCCGGTTAAATAAATTCCGCTTTAAGGAAAGTTTAACGGGATAAAACATATGAACAACATTTTTAAATCTGAAGATGAGATACAGCGGGAAGAAAAGATTAATAATCTTTTTAAATCCGCCGGAAATCTCAAAAAGGAGGAATTGGAAGTCCTGCCGGAAGAGGAAACTGTTTCGGCCGCTGAAACCGGAAAGAAAAGCTGGAAAATTCTTTTAAATATTCTAACTCTGGCGCTTTTTTTGGGACTGGCGGCGGCCGCCGGATATTTTTTTTGGCAGTATAAAAAAGCGGCAAAGATTTCCGACACGGCTTCCGTTTCTGACGAAACTGAAATAGTGGAAGAAAAAGTTGGGGCGCTTATGGAGCTTTCCGAAGAAAAACCGGCCATAACAACCGTTACTGATCAGGAAAAAATTATTAGCCAGCCTTTTTTCGCCAGGGCTCTGGAAGGAGACAAGATTTTACTGTATATCCAGTCGCAGAAAGTTATCCTATACCGGCCGTCTTCCAACGAAGTGATTAACAGCGCTTCCTTATTTTCCGAATCAGCTTCGGAAACAGAAGCCAGGATAGCTAAAGCCTGCGCGGCTTCGAATGCTCCGAAACAAGGGGAAAAAATAGAAAATAAAGTCAAAGTGGATGTTTTAAACGGAACGGAAATCAAAGGCTTCGCCAGGGAAACAGCCGATAAGCTTTCCGGAATGGAAAATGTAGAATTGGCCAAAGTGGACAATGCCCAAAAAAGCGCTTATCTGAAAATTTTAGTAGTGGACCTTTCCGGAAAAAACGCAACGCCGGCTGGAATAATCGCCCAAAAACTGGGCGGGGAGGTCGGTTCGCTTCCGGAAGGGGAAAATAAGGGAACGGCGGATATTTTGGTGATAGCGGGGAAAGAATAATCAGAAATTCCAAATGGCAAATTCCAAATGACAAACAAAATTCAAATTTCCAAAATCCAAAGTCGAATATTAAAATTTAAGAATTGATTAGACAGCCAAGTCTGGAAATTCTAAATTTTTATGGATATAAAGTTTCTTATTCCGCAAAAAATAAAAAATTTTTACCATCTTGGCCAGGCTGTCCTGGCCAATTTTATCTATGGTTTTCCCGCCTCGCGTCGACAAGCAGTCTCTGCGAGTCGAGGCGGGCCAGCCCGAAAAATAAAAATTATCGGCGTGACTGGCACTAACGGCAAAACTACGACGGTCTGGATGATTGGGAAAATTTTGGAGGAAGCTGGCCATAAAGTAGCGCTTAATTCCACGATTAATTTTAAGATTGGCACTAAAGAATGGGTTAATAAAACCAAATTTACCACTCTTTCCAGTTTTGCCGTGCAAAAATTTATCCGGAACGCGGTTAAGGAAAAATGCGATTATCTGGTTCTGGAAACCTCTTCCCATTCTTTGGATCAATTTCGTGTCTGGGGAATCCCTTTCGCCGTGGCGGTAATAACCAATATAACCCGGGAACATTTGGATTATCACCAAACGATGGAGGAATACAGAAAAGCCAAATTAAAATTATTTGAAAAAGCGCCAACAATCGTGGTTAATTTGGATATGGAGAAACCGGAAGAATACCTAAGTTGTAATTCCAAATTAAAATTTGGATTTACAACTTCAAATCCCAATTTCCCCGCCTCGACTCGCAGAGATTGCTCGTCGACGCGAGGCGAGCAAATCCCAATTTCCAATAAAATCCCAAATTCTGATGATCAAATAAAAATCATTATTGCGGAAAATATTGAAACGGGAATTGATTATTCCAATTACCAACTGCAAACTACCAACTACAAACTAAATTTGCCTGGTAAATTTAATATCGAGAACGCTCTGGCGGCTACTTGCGTAGGATTGTCGCAAGGCATTAGTTTAGAAACGATTAAAAAAGCTTTGGAAAAAATTAAGGGCATCCCCGGCCGGATGGAATATGTGCCCAATAATAAAGGCTTTAAAATTATTATTGATTACGCGGTGACGCCGGATTCACTGGAAAAATTGTATGAACTAATAAATCAAATAAAAAATATTCTCCCTTTAGAAAAGGGAGTCCTGCCAACAGGCGGGGAGGGATTTGAAAAACAATCGGAAAATTTTAAATCCTCCCCCAACCCCTCCTTTTCCAAAGGAGGAGAACATAAAATCATCGCGGTTTTGGGCGCTTGCGGGGAACGGGATCGCGGGAAAAGGCCGATAATGGGGAAAATCGTGGCTCAATACGCCGACTACGTAATTGTAACCAATGAAGACCCGTATGGAGAGGATCCAAACCAAATTATAAACGAAGTTTTTAGTGGAGTAATTAGTAAAATAAACGATAACCAGGAAATAAAAAACAAACAAATTCCAAATTCTCTGGCTACGCCAGATCTAGCAAAGCCAGACAAATTCCCAATTCCAAATAAAATTCAAAATTCTTTTATTGAGGGTGAAAACTGTTGGCGGATATTGGACAGAAGAAAGGCTCTAAAAAAAGCTTTGAAACTGGCCCGACCGGGCGATTTTGTCGTCATAACCGGCAAAGGAGCGGAAGAAACCATGGCCATTGGCAAAGACAGAATTTCCTGGAAAGAAAAAGAGGTGGTGAAGGAAGAATTGAATAAAATATAAAAAGCCGTTTAAGTTGATTGTTGTCATTCCCGTGCCACGCCCCGCCAGCGGCGAGGCTCCGCAAATACGGGGCCGGGGGAAAACGGGAATCCAGAAAATTGAATCAGTTTATTTATTGGATTCCTGGTCAAGCCGGAAATAACAAATAAAAAAAGCTCTTTTCGAGAGCTTTTTAGGTATATTCAAAAAAGTTTTTTTATTCCAGCAGTTTAGCCAACGCCAATGTCAGGATAAATCCCAATATTCCGCCGATAATAATTTCATTGATTCGGTGGCCGACTCTTTCTTTGAGGCGGGGAAATTGCTTTTCGCTGATATTCAATTGGCGGACGAGCATATTCAGATAACGGCCCTGATCGCCCAAATACATGCGCAATCGAGCCGCGTCATCGATAACTATAATGGCTAAAGCCACGGCGACAGCAAAAGCGCCTGAAGTTATTTTATCGTAATAACCGACGGAGGTGACTAAAGAAACAACAAAAGCGGTGTGAGCCGAAGGCATGTGACCGTGGGTAAAAGCGTATTGGAAATTCCAGCCGTTTTTCAGGGAATAAATAACGAATTTTATCAACTGGACAAAAATACCGATAAAAGCCGGAAGAAGGAAAATGTAATAAGGTTTGAGAAGTTCCATAAAAATAAGCGATTTATTTCACGCCTTCCGGAAAATATCAGGATAAAGAGCTTGAATAAATTTTTTCTACGGAATTTGATACTGGCGGGAAGACGCGAAATTTACAAGCGAATTATAACATAATTTTCAGAAGAAATACAATCGAACCGGATTGTTTGGCGATGCTGGAAAAAACGAGTTGTCTTTTTTGCCAAAAAAGTGCTAAAATTAAAACAAGCGAAAGTTAATTAATTAAAATCAATAAATAATATGGGTAGTGGATTAATTTTAGTGATTTTGTTGCTGGCCCTTTTGCTGTGGGCCGTCACAATTTATAACGGGCTGATCCGGCTGAAAAACCGTGTCGATGAAGCCTGGAGCGATATCGACGTGCAGCTTAAAAGACGCTATGACCTGATTCCCAACCTGGTAAACACGGTTAAGGGCTATGCGGCTCACGAAAAAGAAGTTTTTGAAAAAGTGACCGAAGCGCGCTCGCGCGCCATGAGCGCCAATTCGACTGAAGATAAGGCGCAGGCGGAAAATATGCTTTCCAACACCTTAAAAAGCCTTTTCGCGGTGGCGGAAAGCTACCCGGATTTAAAAGCTAATCAAAATTTTTTGGAATTGCAAAGAGAGCTGACGGATACGGAAGACAAAATTCAAGCCGCGCGGCGCTTTTACAACGGCAATGTGCGGGATTTCAACATCAAAATTGAAATTTTCCCCAACAATCTTTTCGCCGGCATTTTGAATTTTACCAAACGCCAATTCTTTGAAGCCGCCGGAGCGGAAAAAGAAGCGGTAATTGTTAAGTTCTAACTGTTGTAGATGTTCTAATGTTCTAGTTGTAGATACTTTTATTTTTTGTAAGAAATAACTTATGAAAGAAGTTGAGTATGGATTTTATCGTTTGAAAGTTTGGCAGATCGGAATGAAACTGGTGAATGAAATTTATTTAATTACCAAAAATTTTCCCAGTGAAGAAAAATTTTCTTTAGTTTCGCAAATTAGAAGAGCGGCGATATCTGTTCCCTTAAATATTGCTGAAGGAAGCGCTAAAAGAACAAAAAAAGAGTTTGCCTTATTTGTAAGAATTGCCTTAGGATCATTAATGGAAACGATGACTTGTTTAGAAATCTCTTTGGCGCAAAAATATATCATTAAAAGTGAATATGAAAGTTTTCAAAATTTAATTCAAGAATTATATTTTAAGCTTATTTCTTTAGATAAATTTTTAACAAACAAATAAAACAAAATCTAAAAGATCAATTAGAACATTAGAACCTTAGAACATTTATGACATTGTATACCCAAGCCGATAAAAATACCCGCCTCACCTGGCTTTACATCACCGGGTTTTTAGTTTTTGTGATAGGCGCGGGTTATGTTTTTGCCGGAGCGATGAACAGTAGCGGCATTCTTTATGGAGCGGTGATTTTTTCTATCTTGATGAGTTTTGGATCCTATTGGTGGAGCGATAAAATCGTTTTGGCGATGAGCGGCGCCAAAGAATTGAACCATGAAAATAATCGGGAAGTCTATCATTTGGTGGAAAATCTTTGCATTACGGCCGGCTTGCCGTTGCCGAAGATTTATTTAATCGAAGACAGCGCTCCCAACGCTTTTGCTACCGGTCGCGATCCCCAACACGGCGTGATTTGCCTGACTTCCGGCATTATTCAAAAATTGGAAAAGACAGAGCTGGAAGGCGTAATCGCCCACGAGCTTTCGCATATCGGCAATCGGGATATTTTGCTTTCCACCGTAGTGGTGGTTTTAGTGGGATTTGTCACCCTTTTAGCTGATTGGTTTCGCCATTTTACTTTTTGGGGCGGACGCTCGCGCGATAATGAAGGCGGCGGACAATTGCGCCTGATTTTAATGGTGGTGGCGATTATTTTATCCATTTTAGCGCCCATCGCGGCAATTTTGATGCAATTGGCTATTTCCCGCAAACGGGAATTTTTAGCCGATGCTTCCGGCGCGCTTTTAACCCGTTATCCGGACGGTTTAGCCAGGGCGCTTGAAAAAATTTCGGCCGATCCGGAAAAATTGGAAGCCGCCAACCGGGCCACGGCCCATTTGTATATCGCCAATCCTTTTAAGGGAAAAAAACTAACCAAGCTATTTATGACTCACCCGCCGATAGAGGAGAGGATAAAAGCTTTGAGAGGGATGGAGCTAGAATAAATCCAAAGTACCAATTTCCAATTTCAAATAAAGCCCCAAATCTCAAATCCAAAATTTTGACATTTAATCAAAAAAAGGGGATTTTATTTGTCATTGGGATTTTGTTATTTGGATTTTTATTTTTATGCAATTTAAACTTCCTAAAAATACCAAAGAATTTTTTTGGACTAATCATGTGATATTTAAGATGAAGTGTTATGGTTTGAGTACGCAAAAAATTTTAAATGTCATTAAAAAACCGGAAAGAAAAGAGGAAGGCATTGTTAAAAACACGATAGCGGTCATGCAGCCGGTCAATCCGAAAATTCAAAATGGCAAAAAAATCTGGAAACAGGAAATCTGGGCGATGTACCAAATCCGCAGAGCGAGAAATTCCTTGGCTACGCCAAGTCTGGCGAAGCCAGACAAATCCCAACTTTCAAACCCTAAAAACTATAACCTAAAAGCTAAAAGCTTAAGGATAATCAGCGCCTGGCGGTATCCGGGAGTGAGTCCCAGGAAAGACCCGATTCCCGGCGCTATTCTGGCGGAAATAAAGGGCGTAATTTGAAGAGTGGCGTTTATTTCTAGTTATGCTAAAATTAAAGCAGTGAATTATTAATTATTTGTTGGATCTTCAGAAAACAACATTTTTGTTGCGAAATCAAGATTTCGACAAAATTGGAAAAGGAGGTGAAATATGGATGAACAACAAACACCACAACCTCCGGTGCAACCCAGCGTTCCGCAGGGAAGCAATCCGGATGCAGAAAAAAACAAAACGATGGCCATCGTTGGCTATATTATACCTATTTTGTTTTTTATCCCTTTGATTAGTGACGGGAAAAACAGCCCTTTTGCTAAATTTCACGCTAACCAGCAATTAGTGTTGCTTATTGCCGCCATCGTAGTGAATATTGTAGGCGGGGTCATTCCATTTCTTGGCTGGTTTATAATTTTGCCGATTGGAACCATCATCGTGATTGTTTTGGCAATTATGGGAATTATCAACGCTTCCAAGGGAGCTATGAAACCTTTACCGCTGATCGGAGGAATTAGCATTCTCAAGTAAGCGCTTAAATTAAATAATTGCAGGCGAACCGTTTTGGGTTTGCCTGTTTTATTTTTTTATGACAATATTAGTTTAGAATAAATAGTATTAATTTCAGAGCAATTTCAGACTATATTTAAATTATTAAAACGATAAATATTGACCGATAAGCTCGCCCCGCTTAGCGGGGGATAAGCCTTTTAAATTTCATGAAAATGATCCCCAAAACCAAAATCGTGGCCACTATCGGCCCGTCTTCCGATTCCCGGGAAAAACTGCGAGAAATGATGAAAGCCGGAATGAATGTGGCGCGGATTAATTTTTCCCACGGAACCCATGCTTCCAACGGCCAGTCAATAGCTAATATTAAAGAGCTTAGAAAAGAAATGGGAATTCCCATTGGAATTATGGCCGATTTGCAAGGACCGCGCATACGCACTTTGGTTGAAAATGATATAAAAATTGAGAAAGGAAAATTTGTTTTGGTCAGTGATGTGTTTTATGCACCCAATTTCCAATTTCCAATTTCCAATTTCCAAACAATTTTCAATGACAAAATTTCCAATGATAAAAAAATCACTCTCGATGTGGAAAAAATAATCGAAAGCATTGAAGCAGAAAATGAAATTTTGATTGAAGATGGTTTGATAAAAATTGTGATTAGAGAAAAAGGCGATGGCGTGGCAATCGGTGAAGTTATTAACGGCGGCACGATAAAAAACCACAAAGGCGTTAATTTGCCGGATACGCGGCTAAATCTGCCTATTTTGACAGCTAAAGATGAGGCGGATTTGCGCTTTGTTTTGGAGCAAGAAGTGGATTTTGTGGCGCTTTCTTTTGTCGGCAACGGTTCAGAGTTGGAAATGGTCGGGAAAAAAGTGAAGGAGATATTAAAAAGGGAAAATGACCTGCCGCAAATTGTTTCCAAGATTGAAAGAAGAGAGGCGCTGAAAAACATGGATGAAATTATCCGGGCGTCGGACACGGTAATGGTGGCGCGCGGGGATTTGGGAATTGAAACGCCGGAAAGCGAAGTGGCGATTCATCAAAAAGAAATTATTGCCAAGTGTCTGCGGTTTTCCCGGCCGGTGATCGTGGCGACGCAGATGCTGAATTCCATGATTGAAAATCCGGTGCCCACCCGGGCTGAAGTGGCGGATGTTTCCAACGCCGTGATTGATCACGCGGACGCGGTGATGCTTTCCGGCGAGTCGGCCAACGGCCGATATCCGGTGGAGGCCGTGCTGATGATGAAGGAAATAATTCTCAAAACGGAAAAATCTCCTTTTGACGATGCAAAGAGAAATTATCCCCGAGAGTATGAAAAATATGTCCCGACTTTGAAATTGATTCAAAAATCTTCTCAAAAAAACGCGGTTCTTTTTTCCGCCGATGGCGTTCTGGCGCGCCTGGTTTCCAACTGCCGCAAAGAACAAAACTTGATGATTGGCACCAATAATTTTAAGGTCTATAATCAGCTGGCTCTGGTTTGGGGGGTCAACGCTTATTTTTTCGCAAAACCAGATCCGTCCAAAGTTGTTGATTTAACCGTAAATCAAGCCCAAAAAGAAGGAAAAATAACCAAAAATGAAGAGGTTTTGAAGGTAGCCTAATACATAATTTCATTTAGTATCTTTCAGATTTGTCATCCTGGGCTTGACCCGGGATCCAGTAAATAAATTAATTAAGTTTTCTGGATTCCCGCTTTCCCTCGGCCCCGCATTTGCGAAGCCTCGCCGCTGGCGGGGTGTGGCGCGGGAATGACATTAAATTATAGATTTTATTAGATTCAGAAAAAGTAAATAGAAAAAACATGGAGGCGTCGCATAGTGGCCTAGTGCGCATGCTTGTCTCGCGTTCGTCTCGCTATGCGGGACTGCGGGATCCCGCTATGCGGGAGAAAGCGTATAAAACGATGTTTACAGCTTATATTTTGCAAAGCATAAAGAATGGTCGTTATTATATAGGTCATACATCTGATATGATTGCTAGATTTGCAAAACATAATGCTGGCATGGTTAAATCAACGAAGAGTTTTATTCCATGGAAAATAATATATACCGAAAATTGTAATACTAAGTCAGAGGCCTACAGAAGAGAATTAGAAATAAAAAGTTATAAAGGAGGAATAAAATTTAAGAGATTATTAGGATTATGGAAGGATTAGGTAGTGGAGGCGTCGCATAGTGGCCTAGTGCGCATGCTTGGAAAGCATGTATATCGCAAGGTATCGTGAGTTCGACTCTCACCGCCTCCGCCAATTTACAAAATTATGAATTCCGATGTTGAAGAAATAAAATCGAGGTTGAATATTGTCGATGTGTTGTCGGAATATATCCGTTTGGAAAAAGCGGGAGCCAATTTCAAGGCGCGCTGCCCTTTTCATAACGAGAAAAGCCCGTCTTTCATGGTGAGCGAAGACAAGCAGATCTGGCATTGTTTCGGATGTTTTACCAAGGGAACGCCAATTAAAACACCAGCAGGCCTGACTCCAATTGAAAAGATTAAAAGAAATGAGACGGTCGTATCATATAAAGGCAATAACAGAAAAGTGCTTTTAACTATGAGGCGCGATTACGCTGGGGAATTAATTGGCGTTAGAACGAGAAAAATTAGTCAAGAAGTCAAAATGACAGCCGATCATGAGGTTTTTGTCATCAGAACAAAAAATTGTAAACAGAAAAATAGAGAAACAAGGATATGCCAAAAAAGATGCGCTCAAAAATGTCCGACTAAATATTTTGAAGCTTATGCTATCGAAAAGACAGCTGCCAAAAATTTAAAAATAAATGATTATCTCTTATATCCAATTAGTCAAAAAGTGGCAGATATTAAAACAATAAATTTAAACGGATATTTAAACAGAAAGTTGACAAATTTAGGACCAAAAATAAAAAAAATTAGAAATAAAATAAAGGTAAACCATGAGTTTTTAAAGTTAGTCGGATATTATGTGGCTGAAGGCAGTAATCACCGGGCATATATACGTTTTAGTTTGGGAAATCACGAAATGAAATTTGCGGAAGAAATTCAATATCTGATAAAGAAAATATTTGGGCTAGACACAGCCTTGCATATCAGAAAAAATGGAAAAACCGGAATTGAAATAACTTGTTGCAATTCGAATCTTGCCAATATTTTTGAAAATTTGTGCGGGAAAGGAGCGGAAAATAAACATATCCCGTTAGGATGGGAGCATATTTCTTTTAAAAAACAAAGAATAATTTTAGAAGCAATATTTAAAGGTGACGGTCACACTTCCAAAGGAAGCAGAACTACTCGTTTTGGAGAAAGGCAAATTACAACAATTTCCAATTTGCTCGCTTATCAATTGAAAGATATTATTTTACGATTAGGTTTTCAGCCGGGAGTAGATTACACAAAAGAAAGAAAAGATAAAAAAAATGTTAAACACAGGAAAGCTTTTACTGTGAGGTGGAGAGAGGATATTTTGGCCAATTATTCTGATTTTGCTAATTTTGGCGGAGTGAAATACTGGCTGATGCCTATAAAAGATATAAAGATAAATAATTTCAAAGGAACAGTTTATAATTTAACGATTGCCAAGGATCATTCATATATCGCTAATCATTTTGCCGTAGGAAATTGCGGAAAGGGCGGCGATATTTTCGGTTTCGTGATGGAGATGGAAGGCTTGGAATTTCGGGAAGCGCTGGTATTGTTGGCGGAAAAGGCCGGAGTGCCGATCCGCCAATTCAACGCGCAAGCCGAAAGCCAGAAAAATCGCGTTTTGGAAATCCTGGAATTAGCCACGAAATTTTACGAAATACAACTGTGGAAAAGCTCCGCCGCTCCCAAAATTCTGGCATATTTAAAAAACCGGGGAATTCAAGAAGAAACGTTGAAAGAATTCCGCGTAGGCTTCGCGCCTGCCGGCTGGCGCAATCTAATTCATTTCTTGATGAGTCGTGGTTATAGCATAGAAGAAATAAAAAGAACAGGGTTATTGGTGGAAAAGAAAGATGCTCAAATTTCCAAATCCCAATTTCCAATTTCCAATAAAGTCCCAAATTCCAATAACCAAAATATAAATTTAAAAACTGCCAACCACCAACTACCAACTGCCAACTATTACGATCGTTTTCGCGACCGGATTATATTCCCGATCGCGGATACAAGCGGGAAAATCGTCGGTTTCAGCGCCCGGGTGGCTCCCGGCGGCGATGAGTCGCAAGCTAAATATGTCAATACTCCGGAAACAGAAGTCTATCACAAAAGCCGCGTGCTTTTCGGGCTGGACAAAGCCAAGGGCGAAATAAAAAAATCAGGCTATACTTTTTTAGTGGAGGGCAATCTGGATGTAATTGCCGCAACGCAAGCCGGAATAAAAAATGTGATTGCCGTTTCCGGAACAGCGCTGACGCCGGATCATTTGACGATTATCAAAAGATACGCGGACGATTTGCGAATGTGCTTCGATATGGATCCGGCAGGAGAAATGGCGACCAGAAAAAGTTTGAAGCTGTGTTTTGAAAAAGGCCTGAATGTCAAAGTGGTCGAACTGCCTTCAGGCAAAGACGCGGCGGATTTGGCCAAGAGCGATCCTGGGGCGCTTAAAAATTCAGTGGCCAAAGCCAAAAACGCCATGGAATATCTTTTAGAAAAAAGTCTGTCGCGCTGGGACAAAAAGCAAATAGAAGACAAGAAAAAAATCGCCCGGGATTTTTTGGAAATGATGGCTTTTTTGAGTTCGGAATTGGAAAAAAGCCACTGGATCAAGAAATTGGCCGGGGAGCTGGAAACGGAAGAAACCGTGTTGACGGATATGCTGAAAAAGGCTAAAATTAGGGATAGAATAAAACCCTCTTCCAATAACAGTTTTGCGGCGGAAAGTTTTTCCGTCGCAAACAAACTCGAAATTTTGACTCAAGATTTGCTGGGCTTGATGTTGGTTTACGGCTCGGTCTGGAGAAATGTGGTTTTCCGCCAGAAAGGAAAATTTTTTTCTTTGGAAAATAAATTATGGGAACTGTTGCTGCAAAAAGGCGAAGAGCTGGATTTTAGTTTTGAAAAACTTATTCAATCTCTGGAAGATCGGGAGTTAACCGCGGAAGCCGAAAAACTTTTTTTGGAAAAGAAATATCGTTTTGATTTGAATAATAATGTTGAAGAAATCCAACTTAACGATCCCCTGGCTGAAATGGAAAAACACCTCAAGGAAATTAAGAAGGAGATCGGGAAAAAAGAACTGGAAAAAATAGAAAAAGATTTGAAATCAGCCGAAGCTAGCCGGGATGAGGAAGCTATTAAATTTTTGAGAGGGGAAGTGAACCGCATTTCTCAAGAAATTTCCTAAGGCCGTTAGAAAATTGATTTTGAAGGTTTATTTTTTTTAAAACAAATTATGTCAAAAAAGAAAAAAAAGTCCCAAAAGTTTCTCCGTAAAAAGAAGGTTGTTTCCAACAGGAAATCCCGGAAAAAGAAAGCGGGTAAAAAAATTAAAAAAAGAAAACTTTCTTCTTTCGACAGGCGTTCCATGAAAAAGCTGTTGAAAAGAGGGCGATTGAACGCCAAAAAAAGAAGCCCGGCCAAAAAAGTCGCGAAAATGGGCGCGAAGCTGCCGCAAGATTTAGTGGCGGAATTGATAGCGCGCGGCCGGCAGAGGGGCTTTATCACGGAAGACGAGATTATGCACGCTATTCCCAACGTGGAGCAAAACATCAAAGAATTGGAAAACTTGTATGAAAAACTGGAAGCGATTGGAGTGAATGTGATGAGCTCCGGCGACATTATCAAACTGGAAACGGATAAAATTTCCCATGATCTGGAAGAGATGAAAGCCGGCAAGAAAAAATCCCGAAAAAAAGAAATGCTGGACGTGCCGGAAGAAGCCTCTTCGGATTTGGTGCAGATGTATTTGCGGGAAATCGGCCGGGTGGATCTGCTTAAATCGGAAGAAGAAGTGTCGCTGGCCAAGAGAATAGAAAAGGGCGATTTGCTGGCCAAGAAAAAAATAACGGAAGCCAACTTGCGGTTGGTGGTGAGCATCGCCAAAAAATATGTCGGCCGGTCGCACAATCTTTCCCTGCTCGATTTGATTCAAGAAGGCAATATCGGCTTGTTCCGGGCGGTAGAAAAATTCGATTACCGCAAAGGCTATAAGTTTTCCACTTACGCCACCTGGTGGATTCGCCAGGCGATTACGCGGGCTCTGGCTGATCAGTCGCGCACGATTCGCATCCCGGTGCATATGGTGGAAACCATCAATAAATACACTCAAGTGGCCAGAAGACTGGTGCAGGATTTGGGCCGGGAACCGTTGCCGGAAGAAATCGCGGTGGAAATGGGGCTGGAAGTGGATAAAATCCGCCACATTATGAAAATATCGCAAGAAACAGTTTCACTGGAAACTTCGGTGGGCGATAGCGATGAAGACAGCGTCTTGGGGGATTTTATCGAAGACACGGAAACGATTATGCCCAATCAATCGGCGGCCAGAAAATTGCTCAAAGACCATATCGTGGAAGTGCTGGACACATTGACGCCGCGCGAACAGAAAATTCTCAAAATCAGGTTTGGCCTGGAAGACGGCGTCATCCATACTTTGGAAGAAGTAGGACAGGAATTCGGAGTGACCCGGGAACGCATCCGCCAGATTGAAGCCAAAGCTCTGGAAAAAATCCGCGAACACATATCCATAAAAAAACTCAAAGACTATTAAATTTGCCTAGTTGCCAGTTTTTGTTATAATCAGGTTTGTTTTTGAAAATTAAATATTCCGCGATAGCTCAATGGTAGAGCAGTTGGCTGTGAATAAGCGCAGCTCTTTTAGGAAACTAAAAGATGAACTTTTCGGGATAACGGTGAAAGCTAAATCATTTTTTTGATATGCCAACACCGTGGGAACCCATTATTTTAATGGGGCGCCGTAGAGACTAGATACCGAAACTTCTAAATCAATTTGATATGGAGAAGATATAGTCCGCCCCTTTAGGAAACTTTAGGATAAGTGTAACCAATTGGTTCTAGGTTCGAATCCTAGTCGCGGAGCCAAATTGTATGTTGCGAGTTTATTGCCTCGGCGCGGAGTTTATCCCGACAAAGGAGGGGCGCCTCGGCAGGCAGATTGTATAGTATTTGCCAAGATTTTTTGGGTTCAATCGCCACCTTTTGCGAAAGC
>PEVT01000042.1 GCA_002780175.1 Candidatus Moranbacteria bacterium CG06_land_8_20_14_3_00_40_12
TTATTTTTCCCGGCTTAAATTTTTCACCCGCGCCACTTTCCGGAGAAAATCGCCGTATTTTTCCAGATTCACTTCCGTTTTTAATTCATAATTTTCCAGCTCGAAAGCCAGCGACAAATCTTTTTCGGATTTATGTTTTCGGATTTCCGCCACCGCTTCAATCGCCTTTTTAAAATCGGAAATGTCTTCTGAAGACGCGATTGGAAGCGGTTCCGGCCAGCGGGAAAGATGCAAACTTTTTTGGCCGTCCCGGGAGCAAAAGAGCGTCTGATAAATTTCTTCCGTGACGAAAGGCAGAATCGGCGCGTATATTTTAATGACTGCCAAAAAAACCCTGGTTAAAGTGAATAAAACCGCCCGGCGCGAAGTTTCGTCCTTTCCGGCCAAGCGATATTTCACGAATTCCAGATAATAATCGGCCAGTTTGGACCAGAAAAAATCATCCATCTCATCGCGCGCTTTGGCGTAAGTATAGGCATCGAAAGCCCGGGTAACTTTTTTTATGGTCTGATTTAATTCCTGAATGATCCAAATGTCCGGAGCTTCCAGTTTTCCTTCTTCGCTATCTAAAGAAAAATCTTGTAAATTCATCTTGAGAAAACGCGCCACATTCCAAAGCTTGATTGTCGTGCGTTTGCCTTTTTTGACTTCCAGCGGATTAAAGCGCAGACTCTGCCCCAACATCGCTCCGGTCGCCCAATAACGGATGGTGTCGGCGCCGTAATCCTCCACTAATTTATCGGAGGAAATATAGTTGCCCAGGCGCTTGGCAATTTTCCGGCCTTGCTCGTCCAGTCCATGGCCGGAAATCATCAAATCCCGAAAAGGCAGTTCCCGGAAATTATAATAACTTTTGACGATGGAATAAAAATCCCAAGTGCGGATAATTTCAAAAGCGTTCGGCCGCAAAGTCGGCGGATAAAGAGCCGCGCGCGCGTCTTTTTCCGAAACCATTTCTTTAAGCAGAAAAGGCGTGCAAGAAGAAGTGGCCCAAGTGTCCAGCACGTCTTTTTCCGGAATAAATTCCGCGCTTTCGCAATAAGGACATTTTCCGGCACTTGGTCGGCTTTCTTGCGGATTAACCGGCAAGTCTTGCACTTCCGCAAAAATCGGCTTGCCGCACTTGGCGCAATACCAGACCGGAAAAGGCACTCCGTAATAACGCTGGCGGGAAATACACCAATCCCATTTAATCGAATTCACCCACATTTCGTATTCCTTGATTTTATATTCCGGATACCAGTTGATTTTCCGGCCCTGCTCCAGCCAGATTTTTTTCTGATCAGCGATTTTAATGAACCATTGCTGGCTCAAAACAAATTCAGCCGGCGTTCCGCAACGTTCGTGGACATTCAAGGAATGTTCTAACGGCTCCTGTTTGATTAAAAGTTTTTTTTCTCGCAGTTCCGCGATGATCGCTTCCCGCGCCTTGTTTAATTTTAACCCGGCCCATTTTCCGCCCCGCTCTCCCAACCGGCCGTCTTCTTCAATCAAAGACCGCGTTTCCAATTTATCGGTTTGCCATTTTTCCAAATCTTCTTTATCGCCCCAAGTGCACACCATCATCAGGCCCGTGCCGAAAGTCATTTCCACTTTCTCGCTCTGGCGGATCGGCACTTCGTAATCAAACAGCGGGACGCGCGCTTTAGCTCCGATTAATTTTTGGTATCTTTTATCCCGCGGATTGGCATAAAGCGCCACGCAAGAAGACAATAATTCCGGACGCGTGGTCGCCACCGTTAAATTTTTTCCTTCTTCCGATTTGAAATTGAGATAATTTATTCGCGATTTTTCTTCCTGATCTTCCAAATCGGCTTGCGCGATGGCGGTCCGGCACAGCGGACACCATAGGACCGGCGCTTCTTTGCGATAGAGCGCTCCTTTTTTATAAAGATCGATCAGCGACCACTGGGAAATTTTAATAGCCAAGGGGCTGATGGTGCTATACGTCTTGCTCCAATCCACGGAAATGCCCAAATTATTCCAAAGTTTTTTGTAAGTTTGCGAACCTAGTGCTGTTTCTTTAAGGCAAATTTTGACGAATTCCGAAGGGGAAATCCGGCTTTTATCGATTTTATATTTTTTTTCCACGAATCTTTCGGTCGGCAGGCCGTTGTCGTCGAAACCCATCGGATAAAAAACCGCGAAGCCCCGCATTCTTTTGTAGCGGACAATAAATTCGGCTTGGGCGTAAGACATAATGTGTCCGGCGTGCAGATGGTCGGCGGAAACATACGGCGGCGGCGTATCCACGCTAAACAGCGGTTTTTGGCCGTCCCAGGAAAATTCAAAAATTTTTTCTTTTTCCCAAAATTCCTGGATTTTTTTTTCAATCGCCAGGCGGTCGTATTGTTTGGCGGGTTCTTTCTTTTCCATAAAATATTCCCGTTGCTAAGTTTTAAAAACCATGTTTGTCGTTGCGAGGGAGCATAGCGACCGTGGCAATCTAATTGAAATTTATTAGATTGCTTCTCCGCCAGCTGGCGGATCGCAATGACAAAGATTAGGAGCTCACAATAACAAAAATATTAAATCTTTCCCCATTTAATGATCCCATAAGCCAGGCAGCCTCCGGCCAGAGCCGTCAACAGTTGCGGCCAGCTCATCATTAAAGATACTTGCTCCGCTACTTCTTTTTTTAAAAGCAGGCTGATGACTACGGAACTGGTGCCGTATAAAAAAACAAATTTTAAAACACTGGCCATAATTATCCCCCACCAATAGTTTTTATCTTTCAAAAAATGGAAAGTCAAAACTAAGATGGTGTTGCTAATCATAATAAAGGGAATCATTGGCGCTAAAACGGGCGGCAAGAGTCCGACGGAAAGAGCGATAACGCCGGGAATCAGACCCACTAAAATTCCGCCGGAAACTCCCAAAACCGCGGTGGCGACAAAAAGCGTCGCGTTGACAACCGGTCCGGTAATCATTTGCTGATGGAACAAAGGAACAATGACCGCCACGCTCAACAGGGCAACTAATTTGGTTAAAAAGGCGATTTTTTCTCTACTTATGGCTAAAATTTTTGTTTCCCGCATATTTTTTTTCGGCTGGAAAGCCGGCTATTTTGTTTAATTTTACCTCTTGATTATACCTCTTTTTTATTTAAATAATCAACCCCGTAGTGATTTTTCGGCCATTCTTTTTTTAGAGGTTAAGCCTCCGGCCGAAAATCTACTACGGGGGTAATTTATCCCCATAACTACAAAACCGGTGGAAAAAGTATTTTTTCCGGATCCAGCCATCCAACCAATTCGTTTCTATTGGAAACATAACCACGGACATCAATTTCTTCGCCTTTTTTTATGCCCAAATGCAAATGCTTTCTCTCGCCATCCGTATCCGCGCTGCCGGAAGCTCCTAAAATAGCCAATTTATCTCCCATAAAAAAAGTTTTTCCGATTTCTGCCGGAGAATCATTTAATTTTAAATGGCCGTAAAGAACCACCGCTTTTTCCCCGCCTAAAATACAGTTTTGGATGATCACTCCGCCATAACCGGAAATTTTTTTCTTTTGCCGAATTTCTCCTTCACAAATGGCGCGCGCTTCCACATCCACGCCGGCTTCTTCGGGAAAAATTTCCCAGTCCGTTCCCGTATGATAGCCGGAAAATCTTTCTCCCGGAATCGGAGAAGTTTTGGGATCAATCAAAACGCCGAAAGGTTTTTGGGTTATTCTTTTTTCCGGATTTAAAAGCGGAACATTGTTGGCAACAACCGTTTCTTTCGGTAATTCTATTTTTGTTGGCGCTTGTTCTAAATTGACTTTATTTTCCAAAGAAAAATTTTCAACTGTCGGCGCTTCCGTTTTCTTGCTCAAAAACCAAAAAACCATTAATGTTGTTAAAATTATCGCTAAAATAATGATGGCTTTTTTCTTGGTCATAAAATTACTCCCCGAAAGTCATGCGCTTGTAAATCGCCCGCGTGGCTTCAACATCGCGCCGGCAATACTTAGCGATTTCCGGGATTTTTCCCTGCTGATAAAAATCAAAGACTTGCGAACCGTCAATGCCGTCTTTGGGAGTGGGAATGCCCAGCGCCAAAGCGATATGTTCCAAACCGACATTTCCCTGCCCCCATTGGATCCATTCTTTCATCGTGTCAAAAATCGGATAGCTGCGGTAGCGGGCAAAACTCAAATCATAAGCCGGCTTGATTTTGTTTACAATCGAGCGTTGATAAATAAAACGCAAGTCAAAATCCATCACGTTATGTCCGATAAACTGGACGCCGTGATCCGGATAATTGGGGTTGTAACTGGGAGAGCTGATGGAGCTGACAATTTCCCAAAATTCTTTGAGCAGGCGCGCTTCGTCCTTATCATAGCACAAGCATTCTATCGGCTGGTTATCAATCGCGTAGGCGATACACAGAATCCGGCCGAAAGCGCCATCAAACGACGTGCTTAGAAGATATTGTTCAAAATCTCCGATTTTTTCGCAATTTTCTTTTTTGTTCTTATTGATTTTTTTCTTTTCGAACAAATACTTGAGCGCCTCGTGATTTTTTTCGCCCGCCGGCAATGTCTCGATGTCGAGATATAATTTACGCATAGATATTATTTATTGCTTATAAATCAATTATAGCACAAAATTCATATCTTTTTTCCACTTTCTTTTTAAAAAGAAAGTGTCCCAAGAAAAGCCCGCCCAGCTCGTAAAGCGATAAAGTTTAAAATAATTTCAGCCTTAACGTAAGACTTAGAAACGAATTCAGACGAAATGAGCGTAAAAAAGCTCCGCAGTCTTTTTTTGCGGAGCAAAAATCAGGAGCTTTAGCGAATAAGGCTGGAATTCGCTCGCCTCGCTAAAGCTATGGCGAAGCGGGTCTAAGTCTGGAGTCGGGCTGGGAGTTCCCTGCCTGCCGGCAGGCAGGTTTTGCAACTTTTCTTTCGGCAAAGAAAAGTTGGGAAGAAAAGTAAAAAACCCCGACTTTCATCGGGGCTTTCACTATCTAAAGGTATTGAATTACACTTTGGATACTTTGGTGGCGTTGGGTCCCTTGGGACTCTCGCTCACTTCAAATTGAACAGCATCGCCTTCGCGCAGATCTTTGAATTCCACGCCTTGCAGTTCGGTTGAATGGAAGAAAAGGTCTTTTTCCTGACCTTCGCGACTAATAAAACCGAAACCGCGGTCTGCTACCAATCGAGCAATTTTTCCTTGTTCCATGGTATATGTTGATAGTTAGTTAGTACACATATTTATGGCTGGCAAAGAAAAGTCCGACCTAAACTATTATTGCAAGCTCGTGTGTCCTTAATATAATAGCATACTCCAGGATTTCTGGCAAGGTCTGTTTTTTTCTTATATTTTAGGCTCTTTTTTCTTGTCCAATTTTTCCAGTCCCAGCATTCGAAAACCAAAATAAATAAAAGCGGCGATGATGATAAAATCAATGATGGTAGAAATAAAGGCGCCGTATTTAATTGAAGAACTGCCCAGCGTAAAAGCTTTATCCACCAGATTAATTTTTCCCAGAGCCAAGCCAATTAAAGGATTGATGATATTTTCCACCAGCGACGCCACGGTTTTGGAAACCGCTCCGCCTAAAATAAAACCGATGGCCAGACCCATCACGCCCTGCTCCCGGATAAAATCAATGAAGCCTTTCATATGTTTTTATTAATTATTTAAATTATGTCGCAATTGCTGAACGAAGCGCGAACCTTTTTCGAGCGAAAATCGCTTGATTAGCTCCGCTTAGCATTTCCGCCCGCCGAATTTCCTTCCAAAGGCGGGCAGGCGCGTCGCTGGAATATAAATTGAGCATACTAAAAAAATTCAAATTTGACAACCAAAATCAGATTTTATATTATATCAATAAGTATTGATATTTATGGATAACCATATGAAATTTGATTGCTGCAAAACTAAAAAGTCAAAAAGCGACCTTGGGCAAACGGTTGATTTTTTAAAAATAATCTCTGAAGAAAACCGCCTGCTTATTTTATGTTTGTTAAAAAAAGGAGCAATGTGTGTTTGCGAAATTTGGCAACATCTTAACTTGCCGCAGAATCTTGTTTCTCATCACTTAAAAGTATTGAAAAGTTTTGGGCTGGTGTCATCAAGACAAGAGGGATTAAAAGTCATTTATTCAATCGATAAAAAGGCCGTAAAAAAATATATTAAATTATTAAATAACTATCTAAATTCCTATGGAAAATAAAACTATGAAAATCCAAGTCTTGGGATCGGGTTGCCCGACCTGTAAAAAATTATTTGAACTGACAAAACAAGCGGTTGAGGAATTGGGTTTGAAAATAGAGGTGGAATATATCACCGATATTCAAAAAATAGTTGAAATGGGCGTTATGTCCAGCCCTGTTTTGGCAATTGACGGCAAACCAACCATAACCGGATTTTTGCCCAATGTGGAAAAAATAAAAGAAACGATTAAAAAATTTATTTAACTTTACCGTGGATATTTTTTACCCTGTAAAAATTTTTGCCGATTGGACAACTTATTCTGTTTTCAGCCTGATTCCAAAAACAATTTATGGCGAAGCGGTAAACTTTTTTATCTATGATACGATAAAAATTTTTATTTTGCTTTCAGTCATTATTTTTGCTGTCTCAATAATTCGTTCCTTTCTT
>PEVT01000009.1 GCA_002780175.1 Candidatus Moranbacteria bacterium CG06_land_8_20_14_3_00_40_12
CTGCTATACTCTCCTGTTAACTTAAAAATCGAATAGTTTTGGTTTTCAGCGTCCTGTTTGTGAGTTCGCAGGCAAAAATTCCTCCTTATTTTTTGCTGGCAGTAAGCATATTTGATTGTAATTATTTACAAGAAGATATCACTTGCGAATGGGACGGTGAAAATCAGAAAAATAATCGAAAAATTTAAAAGCAAGCAGGCCTCGACAGGTCTCGCCCGTTTTTTAAATTTGTAATTTTTTGTCATTGCGATACGCCAGTAATTGTCATTGCGAGCACTCGTTGCACGAGTATAAACTCCGCGAAGCAATCTAATTAAAATAAAAAAAAGTAGGCGATATTAAAATTAGATTGCCGCGTCCCTTCGGGACTCGCAAAGACAATCTTAGAATTGGATTGCCACGTTGTCCCGAATACTCGGGACTCCTCGCAATGACACAAGAATATTAAATAATTTCCTTAATCTTCTTCAAAACTTCCGGAAACATTTTGTCTGTTTTTTCTTTTTCGGACGCGGAAAATTTTTGCAGAACGAAAATCTCCGCTTTTGTTGTTTCTGTTTCTAATAAGCTGGCGGCCGGATCCGATTTAATGCCGAGGCGGAGTCTTTTAAATTTTTGCGTGCCAAGCAGATCAATAATGTTTTGCGCGCCGTTGTGTCCGGCGGAGCGCGAATCTTCCGCTAATCGAAAACTGCCCAAGGGTAAATCCAAATCATCATGCAGGATAAGGATATTTTCCGGCAGAATTTTATAAAAGCGCAAAAGATCCAGGACCGCCTGGCCGGAAAGATTCATAAAGGTTTGCGGTTTGGCCAGAAGAATTTCCTGTTTTCCTAATTGGCTTTTGGATATAACGGCGTTAAATTTTTTTTCCAACTGGAAATCCGGGAAATGCCATTTTGCTTGCAGTTTATCTAAATATTCAAAGCCGAGATTGTGGCGGGTGCCGGTATATTTTTCCCCCGGATTACCCAAGCCGATGATTAAAAACATAATTTTAAATTTTAAGTTTTAAATTTTTAATGACCAAATGTTTTAAAATTTAATCATTAAGATTTGATTTAAAATTTAAAATTTATTATTTAAAATTTACCGCTTCTTCTTCCGTTCTCGTTTTCTCCAAATCCTCCAAGGTGCCTTCTTCTTTATTATAACTGTCAATCAAATCTTTTCCAATAACCACCACCAAATCAGTCGTTTGGTTGTTTAAAATTTTTTCCATCCAGGCGGGTGCCTGATAAGAAACCGCCGCGGGAAGTTTGGTGGCGATTTCTTCCAGGGAAAAAGGCTTTTGTCCGTTAGTCAGATCCACGATGACGCTTTTTTCTTCCTCCGAATAATTTTTATCAACCAGCAGGGAAATATTCTCATAATTTAAATCGGAACTCAAGAATTTTTTTATTTTTTCCGACAGGGGGAAACCGCCGCTTTTATCCAGAATAGTCAAGCGCGCGTTTTCTTTTTGAATTTCCACCCGCTTTTTTTCCAATTGCTCCAGCTGAAAAATATTTTCTGAAAGTTCCTGAATTTCGCTCCAATTGCCGGTTCGGGGGACTAGGGCGAAGGCCATGCCGTTTTCCATCGGAACATGGTAAACCTTGAGCAAGCTGTCTTTGTTCCAGGCGTCCAAAACTATGTTAATGGCGTTGCGCGTGTCTAAATTCCTGGCTAATTCCAAAAATCCGGCTATTTCTTGAGGCGTGATATCGGTGACGATGTTTTCTTCCAGGGCGTTGAAAATTTCATTGAGGGAAAAAACATTCAGGAGCGTTTGCGCGGAAAAAAACTTATTTTTAGCCGCTTCCATTATCTGTTGCTGCCTTTTGGCCCGGCCGAAATCTCCTTGCGGATCCGCGTGTCTTTCCCGGGCGTACTTCAAAGCGGTTCGACCGTCCAGATGGTGCAGGCCCTTTTTCAGTTCAAAGGTTTCGTAGCTGTAATTAGGGCCGGGATAACGCGGATCATAAAGATCCCTTTCATTTTGGATATTAATTCCGCCCAGGCTGTCAATAATTTTTTCAAAGCCGTCGAAATTAAGAATCACGTAATAATCCAGCTTTAAAGAAGTGATATCCTCGACAGTTTTAAGAATTATTTCCGCAGCCATCTGGGAATCTTTCCCGGAATTATTAAGCCCCAGCTGGTAGACCGAATTTATTTTGGTTCCGAAATTCAAAAAAGGCACACTCACGTATAAATCTCGCGGCAGGGAAAGAAGGGCGGCCTGGCTGTTTTGGGGATTAATGCTTAAAACCATCAAAGTATCCGTGAGATTTTGTCCCGGTTTTCCTTTGCCAGCCGTTCCTAAAAGGAGAATATTAATGCGTCCTTCCGAAAACCCCCGCAAATTTTCTTTGGCGCCGGGCGCGGTAAAAGAGCGGATGATTTTGAGAAAACCGCCTTTTGAGTTTTCGGTTACTTCCCGAATAGTGATTTTTTTGCCAACCGAATCAACTTTATAAATCAAAAAAGAAAAATAACCAACGATGCCGAGAAGCAAAAGGGTTAAAAAGATAAAAAACGATTTAAGGGAAAATATTTGCATGCTTTTAAAGCGGAGAAATTCTTATCTAATGATAACAGCTAAGCGGCTAAGAACAAAGTCTGGCTTTATCAAGCCCTAAAATTGCCTTGTCAGAATAATTTTTTTCTGTTAAACTAAGGAAAGCTTTTTATTCTCGCGCCGATTCTCCCGCCCGGGAGGGAACCGGGATTTCCCGTTAAAAGCGAAACCGCCTGCTGGTTCCAGTTTGCGCCATGCGTAATTTTTGCCGGAATCGGCGCGAGAGGAACTCTATTTTTCAATCATTTTAACTTCTGATGGATTCTTCCCAAAAAGAAAATTGGTTAAAAAAGGAAAAAAATATCTCCTGCGGAGTAGGTGGTTTTCTTTTGGAATTGATTAAAATAGTTCTTTGGGCTTTTTTAATCATTGCTCCGGTCAGGATTTTTTTATTTCAGCCGTTTTTTGTTCAAGGCGCTTCCATGGAGCCGACTTTTGAAAACAACCAGTATCTGATCATCAACGAATTGGGCTATAAAAAAACGGAAGTGGGATTTCCGGGAAAAGGTTTTTTTTCCGTGGAACCGTTTAAAAAACTGAAAAGAGGCGATGTGGTGGTTTTCCATTATCCTAAAAACCGCAGCCAATTTTTTATCAAAAGAATCATTGGATTGTCAGGAGAAAAAATAGAAATAAAAAATAATCGCGTCACTGTTTATAATTCAAATAATCCCGGGGGTTTAATATTGGATGAAAAAGATTATCTGCCGGAAGGCATTCACACCAGCGGAGAATCGGTTATCGAGCTGAAGGAAAATGAATATTTCGTGATGGGAGATAACCGTATGTTCAGTTCCGATTCGCGTTCCTGGGGGCCGGTTTTAGATTCAGACATCATCGGCAAAGTGTTTTTGCGGGCTTGGCCGCCGAATAATATAACAATTTTCTGACTTTTTTGGAAAATTTATCATGGTTAAATCTAAAAAAATGATTAGCAAAAAGAAAAAGACAGTTAAAAAGAAATCAAGAAAGTTCAAAGCGGGCGAAAAAATCAAAGAACAGGCGGAACTTCTCTTGCAGCCGCTGCGCGGCATGAAAGATATTTTGCCGGAAGAGCAGCCGTATTGGGATCAGGTGCGGCGCGTTTCGGAAAAACTGGCGCGCGATTACGGTTTTGCCCGGATTGATTTGCCTCTTTTGGAATACACCAATCTTTTTTCCCGGGGCATCGGAGAAGGCACGGATGTGATCGAAAAAGAAATGTATAGTTTTTTAACGCGCGGCGGCGATAAAGTTTCCCTGCGGCCGGAAATGACGGCCGGAGTTTGCCGCGCCTATATTCAGCATGGAATGAATATACTAAGCAAGCCAGTTAAACTTTTTTCAACCGGTCCGGTTTACCGTTATGAGCGGCCGCAGGAGGGAAGATACCGGGAACATTATCAGGTCAATTATGACACTTTTGGCGAGCAAGACGCGATTTTAGACGCGCAGATCATCCAAGTCGCCCTGCGTGTCGTGCAAAATTTAGGCATTAAAGCTGTCCAAATCCAGGTGAATTCCATCGGCTGTCCTTTTTGCCGGAAAGAATATCGGGAATTGCTGGTTAATTATTTGGAATCTAAAAAAAACAAGCTTTGTCAGGATTGTAAAAAAAGAATGGAACTGAATCCTTTGCGGATTTTGGATTGCAAAGAAGATAAATGTTCGCAAGTGGCCGCCGCCGCGCCCCAATCAATTGATCATTTGTGCGAAGACTGCCGCTTGCATTTTAGAAGTCTTTTGGAGTATTTGGATGAATTGAATTTGCCCTATATGATCAATCCGCACCTGGTGAGGGGACTGGATTATTACACTAAGACCGTTTTTGAAATTTGGTCCGGGCAGGAAGAAGGCCGGAAGTATTCTTTGGGCGGCGGCGGCCGTTATGACGGATTGATAAAAGTTTTGGGCGGAGAAGACACGCCGGCGGTTGGTTTTGCTTTGGGAGTGGAAAGATTAATCGGTGAAATGAAAAGAGTGCAGGCTAAGGCTTACAAATATCCCAAACCTAAAGTTTTTCTGGCGCAACTGGGGGATTTCGCCAAGAAAAAGAGCCTGGGGCTTTTTTCCGAATTGGAAAAAAACGGAATATTAGTCGCGGAAAGTTTCGGCCGGGGCAGTTTGAAATCGCAGCTCAAAGTAGCCGATAGATTGGGAGTGGAAATTACTCTCATTTTGGGGCAGAAAGAAGCTTTGGATCAAACCGTGATTGTTAAGAATATGAAAACCGGAGTGCAGGAAATCGTGAGCGCGGATAAATTGGTGGATTTAATAAAAAAGAAATTGAAAACAAGCAGCGTGATCGTTTATCATAATGGAGAAGAAAACGGCAATAACAGCAAAAGTTTAAATCAAGATTAAACAGAGAGGAGGTTTTTTTTATGATTGAAGTTAAAAGAAAAGAACGGGAAACCAGCGAAAGTCTTATTCGCCGTTTTGGCCGCCGGGTTCAGCAGAGCGGCGTTTTGGTGCGAGCCAGAAAAGTGCGCTTCCGCGGAGAAGAAAAAAGCAAACGGGAAGTCAGGGAAGGCGCGATGTATCGGGAAAAAGTCAGAAAAGTCGTCGATCGGCTTAAAAAAATGGGAAAATTCGACGAAGAAAATTTTCGCAACGTTAAGAAAAAATTAATTAAAAAATGATCTAAATCACTAATCGACACGAATTTATCTCTAATATTAGCGAATATATGTGATGGAATTAGAGATTGATGCGTGATCTAAATCATTATGTCTCTAAAGCAAAAAATAACCGCTGATTTGCTGACGGCTATGAAGGCGGGCGATAATTTAAAGCGCGATGTGTTGCGGATGCTGGAGGCTATGATTAAGAATACGGAAATTGAAAAATTGAAAAAGGAGGAAGGATTAATTGATAGTGAAGTTCAAGAAGTGATTGGCCGCGCCGTCAAACAGCGCAAAGACGCCGCGGCGCAATACGCCGCCGGTAATCGTCCGGAATTGGCGGAAAAGGAAAACCAGGAAATAGAAATTCTCTTAACTTATTTACCCCGGCAGTTTGACGAAACAGAAGTGCGTGAAGTTGTGGAGGAAACCATTGTTCAAGCGGGAGCGACTTCTGCTTCCGAAATCGGCAAAGTAATGGGCTTAGCGATGAAAAAACTCAAAGGTCTGGCTGACGGAAATTTAGTGAAAAAAATAGCGGAAGAAAAATTGCGATAGCAAAGAATGGATTATGAATAAAAACATTCCCAAAAATCAGGGGGTGTTTTTTATTTTTTTTGCCAAAAAAGCGCAAAGAAAAACAGCCCCGAATATTCGAGGCTGCTTAGCAAGGATTACCGGATCATTTTTTTTGACCCAGTAAAAAATTTTCTTGGCGTCCGATTCCAGCAGGCGGACGCAGCCATGGGAAGCCGGCCGACCGGGAAGCGCTTGCTGATGTAGAAAAATCCCCCCATCGGAAATATTGACGGCGAAAGGCATATCGGCATTATACTTTTTGGAACGGTAGAATGGAGTTTTCCAAAGAACTTTAAAAACTCCCCTAGGTGTCGTGTGTTCTTTGCTTCCGGAAGAAATCGGTCCCCAGAAAACAAGCTGGCCGTTTTCGTAAGCGCCGAAATATTGGCTGTCCAAAAAAACAAAAAGCGCTTTTTCCCATTTGTCGTCTTGCGCCAAATATTTCGGCACCGGCGCGAATTTTTTGGCTAGCTCCCAATCAGTGGGAAGGAAAATTTTCTTTCCGATAATCAAATGGGATTCATCAATACGGTTAATTTGTTTGATAATATCCCAATGTTCCCGCGGAGCAATTTTGGAAAAAGTATCGCCTTTTTTCACCT
The DNA here is from genome assembly GCA_002780175.1 of Candidatus Moranbacteria bacterium CG06_land_8_20_14_3_00_40_12. GTDB lineage: Bacteria > Patescibacteriota > Minisyncoccia > Moranbacterales > UBA2206. The sequence continues at coordinate 6,348 of PEVT01000009.1, forward strand.
CATATTCCCGGAATCCTTCCGGGGTAATAGCGCAACAAAGCGAAGCCGCTGAAAAAAAGACAAACAAAACCACTCTAAAAAAGAACTGCATAGTTTTTACCTCCTTTTTTGGAATTTTTTCCATATTTCCATAAAAAAGACAATAAGTCAAGAATTGGACGCCTACATTCTACCCACAAGTGCAACATTGGGATGAAAAAGAAACTGCAATCGGTATAATGGATAATACGCTAATATTACCATTAACCGATA
>PEVT01000026.1:0-6568 GCA_002780175.1 Candidatus Moranbacteria bacterium CG06_land_8_20_14_3_00_40_12
TAGCCTTGAACGAAGATTCTTTTAAAACTCTGCGGTTATGGACGCGGTTTTTTAAAAATATTTATAGGCTTTTTTAATTTTAATTTTTGATTTTTTAATTTAATTTTATGGCTCACAGAAAAGCCGGAGGTTCCACTCAACTGGGACGCGATTCTATTTCCAAAAGACTGGGCGTAAAAATTTTTGGCAATCAAGCTGTTCAAAAAGGCCAAATTATCGTCCGCCAAAGAGGCACGAAATATAAGCCGGGCAAAAACGTCAAACGCGCAGAAGACGACACGCTCTTCGCGATGCAAGACGGATTAGTCCAGTTCAAAGCTAAAAAAACCTTGTCTTTTACGGGTAAACTGACCAAAAAAACTTTTGTTTCCGTAGTGGAAAAAAATCCTAAAAAATCAACGACCCAAAAATCCGCCAAGAAAAAATAATCCTTGCATTAAAAAACCTCGGCCTACCGCCGAGGTTTTCATTTGCAGAAATTTAATTTTACAAAAAAGCCACTCCTTTTTCGGAGGATTATTTTTTTAAACTCCGTAGCTTTATTTTTTTATTCTAAATTAATATTTATTAATTCCCATTATATCCGGGACCAATAGAGGAAAATATTCGCAGGATTAAATAGCCTATCAAAATATAAACAATCAGCGCAACCAGCGTGGTAAAATCAATCATAAACCCGCCTAATTTATAATCCGGGAGGATTTTGGCAAAGGGATTGACCAATGACGCTGTCGCGCCATAGAGCCAAGCCACGAAGGGAGTGCCGGGATTGACCGTAAAAAACTTGAAGATGAAGCGGAACGACAGCAAGAGTTCAATGATTCCGATAACAATATTTACTAAGGTCCTGATGATTCCAAACATAAATTTAATTTAATTTATTACTTTTTTTAGCTGTTTTTATTATAACATTAAATCCTTTCTTTTACTACTTTAAATTTACTTATTTACTTATTTACTTTATCGATATTTATTGCATATGCAAGAAATACCGATACTAGGCTAGTGGAAGGTGGCAGAATGGAAAAATAACCGCCGCTTGAGAAAAAATAAAAGAAGCCGGTTTGTTTCAAGCCAGCTTCTTTGTTTTCACAGCCACTAAATTACTAAGTAATTTTACCCCGCAGCTTGCTGCGGTTGGGCACTGCACTTCGTTCGTGTTGAAAATGATAAACCCATTCCGCTGTTGCCCTTTCCGAACATTCAGGGCAACATCCGTGAGAAAGGTTTTTTTCATCTTCGGAGAATGTTCCCTCGACCCATTCTCCCTTTTCGTTTTTTACTTTTTTCTTGCAGTAACAGCAGACTTGTTTTTATTTTTTCCGTGTTTTTATTATACACAATCAAAAAATATCCGCAAGAAAAAAATCTTAAAGTTATGCACATCTTGACGAAAAGTTTCAAATGTTTTCTGTTAAGAATATTCCAGTTTTAATCCTAATTTTTCCGCCACCTGTTGAATCCATCTTTCATGACGATCTATTTTATGAGACAGCCTAACCATTTCTTGAAAATAAGTATCGGCTTTTTTTGGCGTATTTATCCACGGCTATTTGCTGATTAGAAAAACTTTTAATCATTTCTTCCTGAAAAGAATCCAAATCTTCCTTGGTCGCGAAAACCTTCTTTTGAGCGGCAATTATTTTTTTTACGTCTTCTTGCGTAAGCATATTTCAATTATATACTGCGATTTAAAAATTGCAAATTATTGTATAATTAACACCATAAGGTAACACTTGGTATGGTTGGGGATAACACCTGTTAACTATACAGTTAATTCCCTAATCTTAACAGCTTGCTTGAAATGTTTTTTAGTCAAAATCTTCCCCCCCTCTCTTATTTTTAATCCACCCGTATCGGCATTTCCCGCATATGCAAGAAATACCGACATTTACTTTTACTTTAAATAAAAGTAAAAGTAATTTTTTATAAATTGACCAGATATGTGCGAATAAATTTATGTATAGCTAAAACAGTCTCGTTTCTTAATTTTGGATTGCTTTCCGCCACCCATTTAGCGAAATTATAAAGCTCCTGATTATCAACCTTCAGCCACTTTTTGTTTTTATGCAAGAAATAAAAAAGGGTCGTCATCGCGATCCGCTTGTTGCCATTTTCAAAAGGATGGTTTTTTACCATCAGATAAAACAATATCGAAGCTTTTCCCAGGAGCCCTTTATAGAGAAGGCGCTGGTCAAAAGTTTGGAAAGGAACTGCCAGACAGCTTTCCAGCTTATTGGGAAAGCGCGTCCCAAAATCCGGAATCGGCTCATCCCAGGTCAGCATTTTTTTTGCCAAACATAGAAACTAAAAAACCCCCTAACTAAGGCGTTATTTATCAATAAAAAATTACTTATCTCCTTCTTTCCTCTTAATCGCCGCTTTTACGAATTCCAAAAAGAGCGGATGGGCTAAAAGCGGGCTGGATTTGAATTCCGGATGAAATTGAGTGCCTAAAAAGAAAGGATGATCCTTGATTGAAAGTTCGGCGATTTCCATTAAGCGCCTGTCGGGCGATTGAGCGGAGAAAATTAAGTCGCCCGCTTCCAGTTTTTTGACATACTCCGGATTGACTTCCCAGCGGTGGCGGTGACGCTCGGAAATCCTTTTTTTCTTGTAGGCTCCGAAAGCGATGGTGCCTTTTTTTAGAATCGCCCCGTAAGCGCCCAGCCGCATCGTCGCCCCGTAATTTTTGTCTTCCAGATTTTTCTTCTGTTCCGGCATAATGTCAATCACCGGATTTTTCGTTTCGCGATCCACTTCCGTCGTGTGGGCGTCGGAAAGATTCAAAATATGGCGAGCGAATTCAATAACCATCAACTGCATTCCATAACAAAGACCTAAATAAGGAATCTTGTTAATTCTCGCGAATTTAATGGTCTGAATTTTGCCTTCAATGCCCCGCGAACCAAAACCGCCCGGCACGATGATTCCGTCGTATTCTTTCAAATCATTAAGGCGATGCGGTTCCTTTTCAAAAAGTTCGCTGTTAATCCAGTCAATCTGCGCTTTAACCTTGTTTTTATAGCTGGCGTGCTTCACCGCCTCAATCACGCTGATGTAGGCGTCCGCGAGCACGAAATCGCCGGTACCGAAATATTTGCCGACAATTCCGATGCGGATTTTTTCTTTGGAATTCTTGATATTATCCACCAGATCGAACCATTCTTTCAGGTGGGTTTTTCTGGATTTTAATCCCAATTTTTTTAAAATCAAACGGCTTAAATCGTCTCTTTCAAAATTAATGGGCACCTCGTAAATAGATTCGATGTCCGGAGCGGAAATAACGTATTTTTCGGAAATATTGCAGAACATTCCCAGTTTTTCTTTTCTTTTGGAGTCCAAAAAAGTTTCACTGCGCGCCACGATAATATCCGGCTGGATGCCGGCGCTGTTCAAGGTGCGCACGGCGTATTGGGTCGGCTTGGTTTTCATTTCCCCCAGTTTGGAAGGAATGGGCAGATAGCTCACCATCACGAACAAAACATCTTCCGGATGATGGATTTTGAGCATGCGGGCCGCTTCCAGAAATAAAATATTTTGATATTCTCCGACCGTCCCCCCGATTTCCACGATCGTGATGTCGGAATTGGCTTTTTGGGAAGCTTTATAAATCCGGTTGATAACTTCCAGGGGTATGTGCGGAACCACTTCGACGCATTTGCCGCCATATTCCAGATTTCTCTCCTTACGGATGACGGTTTCGTAAACCCGGCCGGTCGTCATATAATTTACCCGCGTTAGCGTGATACCGAGAAATCTTTCATAATTGCCCATATCCTGGTCGGTTTCGTCTCCGTCATCCAGCACGAAAACTTCCCCGTGTTCCGTCGGATTCATCGTTCCCGCGTCGACATTGATGTAAGGATCGATTTTTAAAACCGTCACCGCGAAACCGCGCGCTTTCAAAATCGCGCCGATTGACGAAGTGGTTATCCCCTTGCCTACTCCGCTCATGACTCCCCCGACGACGAAAATGTATTTACGGTTCCGCATGAATTCTCTACGAATTACGAATCCGTACTAATGTACGAATTACGAATTCATTCAATTAATGTTATAAACTTTATATTTTTTTGTTGCTTTATAAAAAATATTCGTACATTCGTATATCATTCGTAATTCGTAGTTCACATATAAAAAGCCGCCTCCCCCGCGACTTTTGTAGAAATTATTTTTTATTTTTTAAACTAGCCTTCGCTCTCTATTTTCAAATTAAAAACCGTTTCCAGTCCGTGGCCCAGTTCCACCTTAATTTCATAATCCCCCGTTTCTTTGAGCGCTTTATCCGCCAAGATGGCTTTTTCCTCCACTATTATTCCTCTTTTTTCCAGTTCCGCGGCGATTTTTTTCCTGCTCACCGCGCCAAAAAGCTTGCCTTTTTTATCTTTGGCCTGAATGACGATTTCGCTCCCCGCCAAATTTTCCGCCAGTTCCTGAATTTTTTTCAGGGCTTCCTCCTGCGATTGAGCTTCTTTTTTCATCGCCAGATGGCTTTTCCGCAGAGCCGTGTCCGTCGCCAATTCGGCCATTGCTTGAGGAAACAAAAAATTCCGGGCAAACCCGTTGGCGACATTTTTGCTTTCGCCTTTTTTGCCTAAATTTTTCACGTCTTTTAGCAGGATGACTTTCATATTGTTTATTATAGCAAATAAAAACTTTTGGGCAAATTTTAATCCGGGCTTGGGCGGCCGGAAAAAAACAGCCGCGTCCATCCTGGTGGCGGATGTTTTAAAATTTCAAAAAGGAATATGGTTTATCTTAAAAAAATATTTTCAGCGGATTTTTTCCTTTAAAATTTCTCTGGCTTTGTCCAGTTGCGGATCTTTATCGTTTTCGTAATCCTCCCGGGAAAGATCCACCTCAATATCCGGATTGATGCCTTTTTCCATGATATAATCGCCGTTGGGAGTCATCCATTTGGCCACGGTTATTTTTACGCTGGAACCGCCGGATAAATTTATCAGTTCCTGAACCGAACCTTTGCCGAAAGTTTTCTTTCCAATTATCGGCGCTTGCAAGTTGTCTCTCAAGGCTCCGGCTAAAATTTCGGAAGCGCTGGCGCTGCCTTCGTTAACCAAAACAACCAGGGGCAATCCGCTTAATTTATCTCCGCCGTAAGTCAATAAGGCTTCTCTGTGGCCGTTGCTGTCTTCCTCCAACACCACCGTTTTCCCCTTGGGCATCAGCCGGCTGGCGATCTTGACGCTGCTTTCCAGAAATCCTCCCGGATTGTTTCTTAAATCCAAAATTATGCCCTTCGTTTCTTTTTTAATAATTTCGTTCATTTCCGCGTCAAATTCCTGGGCGGTTCTTTCTCCGAATTTATTAATCCTCAAAAGAGCGATATTATCTTCCTCTATTTCCAATTTAACGCTTTTCACTTCAATAGTTTCCCGTATAATGGAAATTTCTTTGGTGTCTTCTTCGCCTTCCCGGAAAATAGTTAATAAAACTTCCGTTCCCTTTTCCCCCCGAATCAAATCAACGGCTCCATAAATATTCATATCCGTGGTTGGTTGATCTCCAATTTTGATAATTTTATCGCCCGCGCGCAATCCCGCTTTTTGCGCCGGAGATTCGTCCAGAGGAGCGATTACCGTTAAAATTTTTTCTTTTATTCCCAATTCGGCTCCGATGCCTTCAAAACTGCCCTCCAAATCTTCCGAAAAAGATTTGGATTCTTCCGGATCAAAAAAATTAGAGTAAGGATCGCCGGTAGCTTGCAGCATCCCTTTAATGGCGCCGTAAACCAGTTTTTGCGCGTCGAGCGCCCCCTTATCGACATGTTTTTCCTTCAACAGCTCCCAGGTTTTCCAAAAAAGAGAAAAATCCAGTTCCTTTTTTTCTAAAGGAAGTTTATTTTCTACATTGGTTTCGGAAATTTTAAAAACTTCGTTTTGCGGTTTTATATGCGCTTTTCCCCACCATAAACCCAGCCAGAAACTCGAGACAATTAAAAATACCGCCAAAAAGAAAGACAGATACCGGTGAAAAAGTTTCCTGTTCACCTCTTTTATTTCTTCGTTATTTTCCGTCAGATTTTCCATTAATCGTGCTTCGGCAGCGGTTTGCCGAAATATTTTAAAAAATATTTTACCGCGCTTAGGATGTGCGCCCGGGTGAGCCAGTTGGAAAAAATCAGAAAGAGCGCGTTTTTTCCCGCCGAGCCTCTGCCGTGGTAATGATACATTTTAGCCAAAGGAAAGTAAACTACTTTGAAACCTTCCTCCCAAAATCGACGGCACCAATCCGTATCCTCCAGATACATTTTAAAGCGGCTGTCCATCAGTCCGACTTTGACTACCGCCCGGCGGGAAACCAGCAACGCGGAACCCATCAGCCAATCCACCTCTTTGGAATTTTTATGGTCGTAATCTTTCATCAAGAATTCGTCTAATTTTTTTCTGGCTAAAGGCAGTCTGCCTAAAAAAGTCCGGCGATAAATAATCGTGAACGGCGAATAGAATCTAAAACAGGACGGCTGGAATGTCTCGTTGAAATTGACAAGCTGCGGCCCGACCATTCCTATTTCCGGATGGCTTTTGATGAATTCCAGCATTTTTTC
>PEVT01000026.1:6606-7354 GCA_002780175.1 Candidatus Moranbacteria bacterium CG06_land_8_20_14_3_00_40_12
TCGCTGTTTAAAATCAAAAAAAAATCCCCCCGGCTTTCATGGATTCCCTTTTTCACCAATTCCTGAAAACCGACATTTTCGCTAAAAGGAAAAAAAACGATTTCCGGATATTCCTCGCGCATCATAAGCGCGGTATCTTCCTCCGTCTGGCTGTCCACGACGATTATTTCATAATTTCCGCCGGAAAAATTATTCTTGATTGAATTCAAGCAAATTTTAAGCAATTCCGGATTGCGATAGCTGGTTATGATGATTGAAAGTTCCATAATTATCTCTATTTCGGTTTAATATCCGACTGCGGAGGCAAAGTGAAAATATTAGCCGCCATTTCATGAATCCGGTCGTAATTATCTCCGTTGGGCAAAAGAATATACCCGGCGCCGTTGCTTTCCTTGGGGTTGTAAAGAAAACCCTCTTCGCTGTTTTCCAAAACTCTTTGATAAATCTGAATATCCACCATGCTTTGATAAAGGTCGAGGAATTTTTTCATCTCCCAGACTTCCAAATCGGTCCGCACATTGTCTCCCAGGCTATCCAGCATAGCGTTAACTTTCCCGAAATCCGTCAGGGTTCCGACGCTTAATAAACGGTCTTTTAATTTTTGCAAAATTATCTGTTGCCTTTTGGCTCTTTCAAAATCATTGGATTCAAACCGGGAGCGGCTGAAACACAGCGCTTGTTCTCCCGTTAAAACGATGTCTCCGGCTGACAATTCAAATTTGCCGCCGCATTCGGACGGATTTTTAGG
>PEVT01000016.1 GCA_002780175.1 Candidatus Moranbacteria bacterium CG06_land_8_20_14_3_00_40_12
GAAAAAAATTGAAAAAATGTTAAAATCTGAAAACGACGATGTTGCACTTCAGAATAGAATTCTAGAGGCCTTCCTGAAAAAGAAGGCCTTCAAGCAGTTAAAAAAATCCAAAAAATTATTATTGGGGCAATTCTTGATCAATAGCCGCTTTCAATTGATCTAGACTCATAACTCCATTGTTAAATTGGCTGTTGACAAAAGAAGCCGGGGTTCCGGAAATTCCAAATTCGGAAGCTTCCGTTTTTCCCGCGTCAATTTTATCCTGATACTTCTTTTCATCCAAACATTGGTTGAAATCCGCTGTTTTCAGACCCAGTATTTTGGCGTAATCCTTGAATTTTTGCGTCCCTTGAGTAGCCGACCATTCCGCTTGAGAAGCAAACAGTTTATCGCCATATTCCCAGAATTTTCCTTGTTCATCGGCGCATTCGGAAGAAAGAGCGGCATTTTCCGCTTGGGGGTGAAAAGATAAAGGTAGATGCTTAAAACCAAAAACCGCCTTATCGCCGTAAATTCTTATGGCTTCGCGCAAAGTCTGATAAAAAAGTTTGCAATAAGGACATTGAAAATCCATAAAAACAACTACTTTGACATTGGAATCTTTTTCACCAAAAATCGGATCGTCTTCTTTGATTTGAGGCAAATCTAAATATCTTCCCGGAGCCAACCCTAATTCCTGGGTTTTCAATTCGAATTGATCGTCTTTTTGCGCGAAGAGAGTTTTGGCTTGGGCAAAAAATTCAGTTTTGTCGACGGTTTGGGAAAAAATAAAAGCGGGCAGGGTTTTTATGCCGAATTTTTCAATCAAAGCCCGGCCTTCTTCCGAATCAAATTCCACTTTTTGAGCGCTGATTGTCGGCGTTACCCGGCGCAACCAAACTAAAAGTTCGGCTGGATCGCATTTTTCGCATTTTTCATCGGTTATAACTTTGACATTTACTATCGGATCTCCATAGGCCACCCAGGTTTTCCCGCTGGATTCGAAAATTTCCATCTTGCTTAAGCTTTTCAAAGAAAATCCGCCTTCGTTAAACAGCTGGGATATGTCGACGAATAAACTGCCGACAAAGAGGCCAGAAAGCAAAATAATCGCTGAAATCAGATTTTTTATTTTTTTGTCTTTTTCTTCTATTTTTTTTTCCGGTTTTTCCGAAAATTGGCTGGCTTGTTTTAGTTCTTCCATTTTTTTGAATAAATTAAATTAATAAAATCAAATATCCGGTCATTAAAAAAATCAATCGGCGGCGCGAACGGTTTCATCAATCGGAGTTGTCTGAAGATTTTCCGCTTCCGCTTTTTGGGCGTCTTCCCGGCTTTGGGCCAGTTCTTTTTCCAGTTTATTCAGATTATAAGCGCCGGCCGGAGGTTTAATTTTATAATCCTCGCTGCCGATGGTTATTCTTTTGCCGGCTTCGGTTTTAGCCGCCAAGCCGATTAAAATTCCCAAAACCAACATTAAAACAATCTCCGTATAAAAATCTTTTTTCTGATTTTTTTCCAAATCATCTTTCGTTTCCGATGCTTCTTTTGTTTCCTGTTCCATACTTTTATTTAAAGTTTCGTTATTTCTCAAATTTAATCATAGCAATAAAAATAATACTTTTCAACTTGTTAATTGGCGTTTTTATGGCCTAATATCAAGTTCTCCGGACTTATTCTTTCCGCAGAGCTTCCATAGGCGATAGTTGTGAAGCCTTGCGGGCAGGCCCGCCTGCATCGCTAAATTTGTCCTAAACTTTGTTGAATCTAAATTTAAGAACTACTCTTTCCGTAAAGCATTCATTGGAGTCAATTGCGAAGCCTTGCGGGCAGGATAAATTCCAAAAGCGATTCCGGTCAGAGCGGAAAATCCGAAGCTGATTATTATTGATTTCCATGTAACCGGAAACTCCAAAGAAAATCCGAAATTAAAAGCCAGTTTTTCAAAAACTCCGGAAAGAGCCACTCCCGCGATTATTCCGATTATTCCTCCCAGTATTGTCAAAAATATCGCTTCAAATAAAAATTGTTTGAGAATATCGGATTTTTTGGCTCCGATTGATTTTCGCAGTCCGATTTCAAAAGTTCTTTCGGTTACCGCCACATACATGACATTCATAATGCCTACTCCTCCGACCATCAGGGAAATCGAAGTGAGAGCCAAAAGAAGATAATCAACCACATTGAAAACTTTATCGAGAATATCCTTAATTTCCGCGATGGAATTAACCGCGAAATCTTCATCCTCCTCTTTCTTGATATTATGCCTGTCCCGCATAACATCAGCGGCTTGGAGAATAGCCGTTTCCAGCTTGCTCATATCATTTACTTTGAAAACCGCGAATTGGATATAATCGACTCCTAAAAGTTTTTTCTGGAGAGTTCTGATAGGAACATAGATGGTATTGTCAAAATCAAAAATTCCGGAACCTCCTCTTTCTTTCAGCACTCCTTTGACGATAAATCTTTGCCCTTTAATCTTGATGCTTTGCCCGACCGCGTCGTTATCCCCGAAAAAATCATTCTTCACTTGGCTTCCCAAAATGGCTACCTGTTTAAGCCCCAGATCGTCCTCTTTGGTAAAAATCTCCCCGGAAACTAATTCGGTTTTTTCATCCACCTTAAAAACACCTTCCGTCATGCCCATCATATAAGATGTCTTGTTCTTATTTTGATAACTGACTACCTGCTGGCTCATCATTCCTCCATACCACAGTCCGATATTGGACAGTTTTCCTACTGCTTCAGCATCATCCAGCGTCAATGTGGTAATTTGTTTGCCAAACTGGCCAGTAACATTTTCCGAGGAAGTTTTGCTGACTTTGGGAACTTTGGGCTCAATTTCAATAATATTGCTTCCAAAAGATTCAATCTGGTCCACCACATAACCTTTAACTCCCGCTCCCAGCGACAAAACTAAAATGACTGAAATTACTCCAATCACAATTCCTAAAAGCGACAATAGAGTCCTTCCGATGTTGGAACGGAGGTTTCCAAGAGCTAATTTGATTGAAACTATTAATTCATGCATAGACGGAAATTTTAAATTTCAAATTATAAATTTTAATTGAATATCAAATGAATAAATTCTTAAATAACTTAAATATTTAGAAATTTAAAAATGATTTAAAATTTAAAACTTAAAATTTAAAATTATTCATACCGCAAGGCTTCCATTGGACTGATTTGCGAAGCTTTGCGGGCAGGCCCGCCTGCATCGCTAAAGCATCAGAATATTTAGTACTTTCTTTTTTTAATTCTATTCATACCGCAAGGCTTCCATTGGACTGATTTGCGAAGCTTTGCGGGCAGGATAAATTCCAAAAATGATTCCGATGAAAACTGAAACTCCAAAAGCGACAAAAATTGACGGAACAGAAATAATGAAAGGCCAATAATAATCCAGAGCCTGGATAATCACCGAAGCGACAAAAGATAATAATATTCCCAAAATTATTCCTGCGATTCCTCCCAACGAAGAAATGGTCGCTGATTCAATTAAAAATTGAGCGATAATTTCCGGGTTTCTGGCTCCGACTGCTTTCCGAAGCCCCACCTCTCGCACTCTCTGATTGACCGCGATGAGCATCACATTCATAATCCCTACTCCGCCGACAATCAGAGAAACCGTTCCAATGGCTAAAAGAAAATAACGCAGGATATCGGTAATATTCGTGATTGTTTCTAAAGCTGAAGCCTGATCTCGAACAGAAAAATCGTCTTTGGAGGGATCTTTGATATGATGTCTTTCTCTTAAGGTTGCTTTGACATTGGCAATGGCTGAAGGAATAAGATCGGGGTTTTTGACTTTAAGCCGGGCGTAAGAAAGATAATTTATTCCCAGAAGTATTTTTTGTCCGGTTTTCAGGGGAACAAAAACCGAATCATCCTGGCTGGACATTCCGAAAGCGCTGGAACCCCGATCTTTAAAAACTCCGATCACGTTGAAATTCTGCTCTTTGATTTTAATTGTTTTCCCGATCGGATTATCATTGCCAAAAAATTCCAGGGCCATCTTGCTTCCGATAACCGCCACTTTTGACAAATTCGCTTCCTCTTCCTTCGTGAAAAATCTTCCATTTTCCACTTCAGCGGTTTCCACATTGATATAGCTGGCCGTGGTTCCCGTAAAAGAAAGCGCTTTATCTAATCCTCCGTAGGAAACCGTGTCAGAGCCGACGACATACCCGGCTCCGTCTTCCGCTTCCGGAATATTTCTTGGATTTCGAAGCGCTTCCAGATCATCATAAGTGAGGGTGGTAATGGAAATTCCCATGGCCGCCGCCGGAGGACTCTTGTCATCCGATGAAGCTCCGGGGATAACTCCGATTAAATTAGTGCCAATTCCTTTCACCTGGTCCAGAATAAGTTCCTGGGCTGATTGCCCGATAGCCATAATAATAATCACGGAACCGACTCCGATTATGATTCCCAGCATAGTTAAAAACGAGCGGAATTTCGCCGCCAGAAGATTCTTGTAGGAAATTTTTATGGGATTAAGCAGCTTCATAAAACTACAAAACACAAAATTACAAATTACAAACAAACTACAATTTTCAAAGCACAAATTTTTAAAATTTTGTGTTTTGTTTGTATTTTGTGTACCGCGTTTTGTGCTTTTTATTTCAATAACTCTCCATCTTCCGCCACTTTCCTGTCTTTAACAAGATCATCGGCCACAATCCGCCCGTCTTTCACATAAATTATCCTTTCAGCATGCTGGGCGGTAAAAATTTCATGAGTTACTAAAATAATCGTATGTCCTTGTCTGTTGAGTTTCTGAAGAATTTTTAAAACCTCGATTCCGGACTTTGAATCCAAATTTCCGGTCGGTTCATCGGCAAAAATAACATCCGGTTCATTAATTAAAGCTCTGGCAATGGCCACTCTTTGTTTTTCCCCTCCGGAAAGCTGGCTGGAAAAATAATTAACGCGATGCTCCATCGAAACCGCTTGGAGCGCGTTTTTCACTTTTTCCTGGACTTTTTTCCCGCTGGTTTCTCCGCGATCGTAAAGAAGCGGGAGTTCGACATTCTCAAAAACCGTCGTTCGCGGCAAAAGATTAAAAGTCTGAAAAACAAAACCGATTTTTTGATTCCGGATATAAGACAATTTTTCCTCGGAAAATTTTTCCGCGTCTTCGCCTTCAAAAAGATATTTTCCGCTGGTCGGCCGGTCCAGAAATCCCAAAATCTGCATTAAAGTTGATTTTCCGCTTCCGGACGGTCCCATAATGGAAATAAATTCCCCTTTTTTCACCGAAAAAGAAACCCCGCAAACCGCTTGGGTTTTAATTCCCTCATTTTCATAAGTTTTGCAAAGGTTTTCGACGGATATAACTGGTTTTTCCATAAAATAAAAAGAATTTAGAGTTGTGAATTTGGAATTGTGAATGGGAATTAAGAATATTGAATCAAAAAATTTCCATATTTTATGTTCAATATTCCCCGTCTAAATTCTAAATTCTATTTACTGCTCATCAGCGTTATCACCTTTTCTCCGCCGCTTAAGCCGGAAATAATTTCCACAATCCCGTCGTCGCCTTCAAGGCCTGTCTGCACATACGCCTTTTCGGTAATACTATTCTTTTCATCCTTCAAAGTTTCCACGTATTTTTTATTGCCTTCAGTTTTCACCACGCGGAGCGGAATGGCAACCGCATTTTTTCTTTCAGCGGTTTTGACATCCACATCACAGCTCATTCCCGCTTTGATTCTTTCATCGACATTGTCCAGTTTTAATTTTATTTTGTAATAAACCACGTCCTGGATCACGGTCGCTGCCGGCTCTATTTCCGTAATGCCGGCTTCAAATTTCACATCCGCAGGATATGCGTCAAAAGAAATGTCCGCTTTTTGATCCAGAGACACTTTGATAATATCCGATTCCGGAACATTGGCTTCAATTTCCATTTCACCTTCCGCCACCGTTAAAATAGTTGAATTGAAAATGGCAATTTCGCCCAAATCTGCGTTTCTTTTGATAATTGTTCCGGCAATGGGAGCGTAAATATAAGTTTCGCCAATTTTAATTTTAGCCGCTCGATTTAAAGCTTCCGCTTTCTTAACCAACGCTTTCTGGGCATCCCGCTGCTCTTCCTCGTATGTTTTCTTATTGTCTTTCATGTAATCATAAGTTTCATCCTGGTATTCAATGTCCTGATTAGACGCTTCCAGTTCGGCCAGCAGAGTGCTGGGATCGACTTTAGCCAGACGCTGTCCTTTTTTCACCGCGTCCCCGACATCAACGTTCATTTCCTTCACTATTCCACTGGTCTTAAACCCCAAATCAATCATATTTTCCGGATTGATTGTTCCGGTCACGGAAACTGTCTGCTTAACGTCAATTCTTCTGGCTTCTTCGGTGGTATATTGCGATTTTGATTTTTTGTTCAAAAAATAATAAACTCCGCCGCCAATCAAAACCAGCAGGATGACTATCCAAATAGTTCTTTTTTTCCACTTAGCCATAAAATATATTCTCTAAAAATTATCTATTAGATTCAGGCTCTTTGCGTTATCAATAATTATTCTGATTATATCACAATTTTTCGTTAAAATGAAACCCTCCGCATTGGGACATCTAAAATGTAACTTTCCCTTGTCCGGTTGGGTCATATAAAATGTAACT
>PEVT01000020.1:0-147 GCA_002780175.1 Candidatus Moranbacteria bacterium CG06_land_8_20_14_3_00_40_12
TGCTGTGCTACAAATGTAGTGCTTGCACCCTGCTGGGATTCCCAACATCCCACTTTTTCGCTACTTGCCTGAAACACATCGTTTTGAAAAACATCTTCCTGAAACACATTTGAAAAACCAGCGATTGCCTCCTGCTGTGCTACAAAT
>PEVT01000020.1:173-487 GCA_002780175.1 Candidatus Moranbacteria bacterium CG06_land_8_20_14_3_00_40_12
AAACGTAGTGCTTACAGCTTGCTGTGCTACAAATGTTGCGCTTGCACCCTGCTGTTCAGACCACGCCATTTACGCCTCCCTAATAAAAAAATATCTTCGGTTCTGTCTCAACATCATCAATGCCATAAGTATCATTGCGTATCATATCAGTTATTAGTTGTCTATAAATTAACAGTTGCATATCTGCATCTCCATCCTTAACCTCATATTTTAACGCTTTTGCATATACACCCTGTAACCAAATGTTGCGCCATCTCTGATACAGAGTTGCCATAAGTGTTCCAGCTAAATCAAGCGTCATCAGATTAGCGTAA
>PEVT01000020.1:926-1511 GCA_002780175.1 Candidatus Moranbacteria bacterium CG06_land_8_20_14_3_00_40_12
TTGACTTGTTATTAGCGGTAACAGATATAGAAGTCGTAAATAATGATTTTAATTTACGCCCTTTAGCCATTACAAGTATATCGTTTTTTATCTCCTCCATCCACAACCCTTCTGCTCTTGTTGTAACCGCAGTGTCAGGAGAATAGATACCCGCCCTATTTAAACCTTCATCAACCAAAGTTACCAGTGTCGGCGCTGTTGGCGCTGCACACATTATGCCACATCCATACAATCAACAAAGTGAAAATCGGTATTTTTAAACCTTGCCTGTATAATGCCTATAATCATATTTTTAACCACTCCCATAGCTGTTCTCCGACATGAACATTGGATTTAAATTTGCGTTTCTCAAGTTCTATCATTTTATTATCTTCTATTTTCTGTTTTTTCTTTTCCTTAATCTCTTGCATTCTTTTATACCAATTCTCTGTTTTTTCCTTCTTTATTTGAGCTACCTTTTGTTTAATCCTGTTTTTTATTATTTTGGATTTTATAACTACTTTTTCAATAGGCTTTTCTCTTTTATACATATACGCTCCTACCTGAACCTGACAGGGCGGAGGAAACACCCCCCCCCGCACACCG
>PEVT01000020.1:1533-6603 GCA_002780175.1 Candidatus Moranbacteria bacterium CG06_land_8_20_14_3_00_40_12
CGGCAGTAGGTCATAACCTATAATTATGTATCCAGCAGCAGTATCCGAACCTACTGAACCTGTATAGGTTATTGACTTAGCCGTTCCATCCGTAACATAGTTGCACATCGGCGTCCATCCGCCTACTGTTGCTACTGCATCTGCCCCCGCTATGCTGGTTGCGAGTAACGCCCCAACATAGTTAGTTCCTACATAGTCAATAGTAGTCCCGTCTGTTATCTGTGGGATTAGATTGACATATCCAGCAGTTGCCACCGATGCGGCGTCAATAAAGCCGTCCAAGTCTCCACCTGATTCCGATGAGAGCAAGCCGACTTCTATAGTCTCTGTTGCATCAATAGTTACAACCCTCATCCCGAGTTTAAAGGGGTCTATTCTGCACTTGGCAGGTAGGTCAAAACCTGTGTCGGTTTCAACATTATCAGAAGCAGCAAAGGGAATGACGAGCAACTGACTTCTCATTTCTGTATCAATATCTACCCTATGCTGTGAAGAGGTAAGATTCTCTACAAATACTGCTTGACCAGCAGCAGTGAGGATAGATAAGTCAACACTCGTTACCGTATTGACTGTGAAGAACCTTATCACCCCATTTGTCATTGTCATAGGGTTTGAAGCCGCAGTCCCCGTGTCATCTGAGTAAATAGTAACCTCAACTGGGCTATTAACCGTCAAGACATTACAAACACCTGTATCATCGTCTATTGCCTGTTTTGTGCGGGCATTAACGAGCTGCACAAAATACTCTGTGTAATTGTTTCCCATTTTTTTCCTCCTTACATTTTAGCTTTCACAACAGCAATCCAGTCAAAATATTCTGCATTGCCGTGTGTAACTGTAAAAGTGTTAGTAGAATCAGTAACAACAAACATCGCTGTAGTTGTAGATGTTCCAGTTACGACAACAGATAGAATGGCAACTGCCTGCGGAATGGTAACAGTGGTAGAGGTCCCACTGCCTCCCGCCTGTCCAAAAGCTATCTGAGTTGTTTCACCCGATACTATGGCTAACTTAGGTGTCCTTGCTGTTGATGTTCTTGCCATAAATTAACCTCCCTTAGTCGGCTACAGCAGCACTAAACACGTTGACTAATCCATAGTCATGGCTGTTTATGCCGTCATTGTAAACGGATTTTAGGTTATTGTTAGCGCCAGTCACCAGTTTATTCCTGATGTCGTGAAGTTCTGCAATGTAGTTATGACCTAAGTCATTACCAGCATTGGCAGTCTGGTCATCAGTAAACTTCGTCCTCTGCCCCCATGCAACAACACCAGCTTTTGCACCCAACAGAACATTGTGAGCAACCTGTATTGTTGAGCTTACAAGCGGTAGCCTGTCGTTCTCATAAATCAACACGCCATTCCATGAACCCTTGAAGTGCGAACCAGTAAAGTAAATGGAATCACTGTTAGCCCTTACAGGCAATAGAAGCTGGTTGTTTCTAAATATCGCATCGGAGTTTACCAGGTCTCTGATTGCGTAGGTATGTCCCAAGAAGATAAACCATTCTTCATAGTTCTTACCGTTTTGAATTCTTGTAGGCATTATCTTTTGTGAAACTCCAGTCCCCTTGATAACCGCCTTTCTTTTTGCAATGTCTATCATTGATGCCGTGAGCATATCGTTTGTGCCATCAATAGCAGTTAAGGCAGTTGCATGAGTAGCGTCCCAGTTTGAATCAGCAGCACCGTAAAGATAACGACCACGCACTCTGCCTGCACCTGTATCGCAAAGCATAGCGATCATGTCATCGTCAAAAACGGCTGCATGTTTCTGGGTCAACGCCCACTTAGCCTCATCCTTAACAGAAAAGGATACTCTCTTTTCAGTCATAGGGACATCTACAATCTTGTGCAGATTGCGGATATTATCAACAATGAATCTCTGTGCGAAATATGAATTAGAGCCCTCATTGCCGACGCCCTCTGCATTTCCCCTAACTGTGCCGCCTGACTGTGCCGAAGCGTATCTCTCAGTAATAGCATCCCCAGCCTTCTTTGTTAAGTCCTCTCTGACTCTGATAACTGAGTTCTCTCCTGTATTCATAAGCCACTTCATCATCAACTTGCCAGTGTATTCTCTATGACAAGTATCAGACCATTCTTCCTGCGAAACAACGGCGCTGTTTCCACTTGTTAATATTTCAGTATAAGCCATTTTTTAATCCTCCATTAGCCGAATAACTGGTTTAGCGGAGTAGGAGTAAAAGGTTGTTCCTCAACCTTAGTATCCTTGCTTTTTACTCCACTCAACGTATTTGGCATTTCTTCTTTTTTAGTTAATTTTCTTTGAAGTTCCTTTGTGATTTTCTCCCGCAATTCGGGTTCCAATTCAGAACGAATTTTAGCTGGTATCTTTTCTATGTCATACCCATATTTACCGAAAAACGCAGATTCCTTGGAATACCTGATAGCCTCTAAAACAGGAGTAGTTGAATTAAAGATACGTTGAAACAACTGTGGGTTGTCGGCTGCTTCTAAGCACACGGCTTTATAAATCTTAGAGACATTATCTTTGCCGTGAACCTCTACTGCTGCTGCCATTGAAGCCTTCTCTCGTTCCTGAAAGGCAAACGTCTGCCTCTCTACATCTGGTTCTGGAGAGTCTTCTTCCTCAATCCCAAACTCCTTTAGTTTCTGGTGTGCTTTGTTACCCCATGCCTGAGTATTCTTATAACGCTCTTTGTATGGGTTGTCCTCAGCTTCCCAGTCTATTGTGGGCTTTTCAGTTTCTATCGCGGTCTCTTCTTTTTCATCTTCCGTTTCTTTGGTCTCAGTCTCTACTACTGCGGGGGCCTCATCACTATTGGTTTCTTCTTCTTTTTGAACCTTGACCTCTTCCTTAGAAGGTTCGGCAGATGGTTCTCCAAAAAGTTCATCAAGCGATGACGGTTGAAACTCACTCGTCTCTTCAACTTTCTCTTCTGTTTCTACTAACATTTTGCTCTCCTTTTTGCCTATCCTTTCGGATGATGGCTGTAAAACTGTATTTTAGACCTGCCTTTCGGCGATGGTCTTATCAAAGTCCCATTGGCTGTTTTTTATGCCACGGGACGTCTCCAACTGAAAAATACTTGGTATTCTTGACCTGCAAACGCCTTATGCCCTTGCGATGGTCGTCTTCAAGTATTTCAACCTCGTCTTTGTGTATATTAAGGCCATTAGCCTTAAATATATTTTCCATAACGTTAGTTATAGTTTTTGAATTTGCTATATCTTTATGCTCTACTATTATTTCCTTACTCATTTTCTACCTCGCTATCCATCATGTCTTGCTGATTCTGCATAGCCATCTTCCGATTAAATATTTCATTCTGCTGTCCCATCTTCATCTGATGTGCTTCGTATCCGTGCTGCATCTTCATTTTATGAGCCTCATCTTTCATATTTAAATCTGCGCTTGTCTTCGCCATTTCTATATCGGGATTCTGTTTATTTGCAAGTTGTTTCGGTTCTCTTTGCATTTGCATCTCAAATTCAGCAAGCTGGTCAAGCCCCATCAACTGTGCAAACATTGCCTTCTCTTCTGGATATAATTCCGACCAGGTAAGACTTAATGACGTTTTTGGTTTTTCAGGTGGAACTTGCTGAAGTTTCTCAACCATTGGTATTATCTCTTCTTTATTTTTGAGATTTGAAAGCTGAAGCATTATAGGCAGTAAGGCAATCCCTATGTTCGGCGGAATGCCAAGCCCCTTAATAAGTTCAGCCAGATACATAAACTGTTCTTCTTGAATTGTTGTTACATCAGGGGCTTCCTCAATAATAATATCAAATATCCCCTCTTTTATCGCTTGTATTGTCTGTGCGTCAAGTGTAACCTCTTTAGCCTTTCCAAGATTGTCTATTACGTTATAAACCTTCTCTTCCGTGTAATGCTGCTTGATAAGTTCATATATCAGTTTGCCTATCATAAGCCTTGACCTTCTAAGGTTACTGAATATCGGACTTACAATAATGCCTGTCATTTGCTGTTTACGCTGTAATCCTATACCGCTTCTGACCTCACTATGCCTTGCCATAGCCTCATCTGACACACCTGAGATTCTTGCTATTGACGCCTTGCTTTCTGATTGCAAATTGACTTGTGATACGGCAATATCTATATTCTTATTTATCTCAAATTTAAATCCCTTTCTGTATTTAATTAATCCATCAGGTTTAGCCATTTCCTGCTTGAGTTCAAAATCATCAGCAACCGCGCCTTCCTCAAATACCGCCTGATTAGTGTTTAACAAATGTAACGCCTTAGACCGCCTCTTATTAATCTCCATACTTGAATCTTTCAGTAAGCGGACATAAGAATAAGGCTCGCCATTCTTTCGTCTGTAAACAAAATAAGGGACAAATGGAAAAAGATTGTGTTCGTAGGGGCTGGCTTTATCTTCAAGCAGCGTCTCCCCGCAAAATATGCCAACCCGCATCTTAGGTTCTGTGGTTTCGTGGAATCTTAAATCAGGGAAGTTTCTTTTAAGTTCAGATAATTCATTACGCTTTATATTGGTAATATCCTTTACACCAAAACCGCCCGCAATAGCGAATCTGGTCTGAACCCAATCCTTATACCACACCTCAACAATTCTTATTCTTTTTAAACGTTGGTCTATAAGATGGTTTTTCTCCATGGTCTGTGAATCATTGACCACGGGATTGGAATTTATAAAACCCTCCATCTCGGATTTATATTTAGGGTATCTTTTAAGAGCCTCATTGTAGGAAAGCCATTTTGCCCTGCATATATAATCAGCATCTTCATTCCAATCATACTTCTTAGAATTTGGGTCTGGAAATATATTAAGTGGATTTTCGGCTTTAAGATTGATTTTAGGGCTTAAATCTTTTTCAAAAGTTATAAAAGCCTCTAATACGCCAAAGCCGCAAATCTGCCCGTCATCAAACATATCCGCTTCTTCAAATTCATAACCTGTCTGCTGCTGTGCGTGAAGAGCGAGCGCGGAGAGGGTATCAGCCCTGCTTTCATCGCTGCTTACATTTCTGCCCTTAAAAATAATCCTGGTCTTGCGGCTTGCATACTGTCCCCTGATGCGTTCTACAATCGGATGTATCTCAT
>PEVT01000040.1 GCA_002780175.1 Candidatus Moranbacteria bacterium CG06_land_8_20_14_3_00_40_12
CAATTAAGTGTTAACTTTCTAACTTTTCGCTCTTTACTGATTTGTTCCAAAAAATTTTTATACTCTAACTTTGATAATCTAAATACCTCATTATCAACTATAGCTCTGCCTGTAAATATAGCTGCTCTTGCCAAAAAAGTATCAACACCAATGCTTTCAAAAAGATCAAGGGTGGCATGCAAATCGTGTAAATTTATTTTTGTAACTGTAAACTCAACATGGACTCTGATTCCTTTTGCCTTTAGCATTTTAATGGCAGCAATTGCCTTATCAAAAGCTCCCTTTTTATTGCGTATTTTATCATTGATTTCGGCATTTGACCCATCCATTCCTACGCCATAGGAAAAAAGACCAGCATCTTTTAACTGACCAGCAATATCTTCAGTCAAAAGCTGTGCATTACTCTGAATTCTTGTTCGCACATTTTTAGATGTAGCATATTTCACAATCTGGATGATATCTTTTCGCAGCAACGGTTCGCCACCAGTAAGTGCTAAGGTTGGACAACCCATTTCACTTAGCTGATCTATGAGCCTGAATGCATTGCTTCCTTTAATCAATTTTCCCTCTTTTTTTCCAGGAAACGCATCAGCCCTACAATGGATACATCTTAAATTACATTTTTGCGTAACTTCCCATAAGGCATAATGCAATTCTGTTTTTTTAACATTTTTCATTTTTTATCAAAAAAAACACAATGGATTGCAATCATAAAAATCCATTGTGTTTTTCAAACATATTGGTCATTTTTTGACTTAATCAAAAAGACAGGAACACTCACGAACAACGACTTCCTGCTCCCGGGAATCCTCCTGGGTATTTCCCATCCACTCCTGCTGGACGGTTTTCAAATCCTCAGCACTTGTTTTTTCTTCCATTTTTTTACTATAAAAAAATTATAACGCTTGTTTTCTAAAGACTATACTAAATAGATATTTATGTCAAGAAAGATGGAAAGAACAGAACGGACCACTAAAATGCCTTTTTATTATCCAAAAAGAGTAATCTATATATTGCCGTTTGACAAAAAATATCCTTAGAGATAAACTCTGAGTATGACTATACAAACTTTAAGATTCAGATTTTTCTTTATTTTCTTTTTTCACTCATAGAATGGGTCTTTCAGTATTTTATACAAACTAAATCTGAAGACCCATCAAAGGGTCTCATTTTTTAATTTATTAATCAAAACAAATGGAAAACATCTACCAAGCCACACATCTGAAGCGATGCCACTTTAGCACTTCTTTAGAAGAAGAAAATATCCTGACTGAAGAATTAGAAAAAAAAACGGATGCAAATTCAACTAGATTGAAGCAATATATGTCCTTGCCAGACTTGACGCATTCAGTCAGCAGTCCGGTTAAAGCTACTGTCGAAATAGTTTCTAATATCCCTAGCTTTAAAAATTTTGACATCATTGACACTCCTCAAATCATTTCACCTGAAATTGTTTTTGACCTGTTTAATTTTCCCAAAGATCATCCAGCAAGAAGTGCCAGTGACACATACTATGTCGATGAAAAACACATATTGAGACCTCACACAAGTTTGATGTGGAAATATTATTTTGACATTCCCGAGGTTAGACGCAAATTAGAAAAATATGGGTCTGTCGGAGCGCTTAGTTATGGAAAAGTTTATCGAAGAGATGAAATTGATTGGCAACATTCCAATATTTTGCATCAATTTGACGGTTTATTCGTTTGCAGGAAAGATATTAAAAAAATAAAACAACCGGATCTTGAGAACATTTGTTATGAAGTTACTCACTCTTTACTAGGAGAAGGCTTAAAAGAAAAATTTCTTGTAGATAAATTCCCATACACTGACCCAAGTGTTGAAATGGATATCGCATGGGAAGACAAATGGATTGAAGTAAATGGTGCCGGAATTGTTCATCCTCAAGTTCTTAAAAATTTGAATATCGACCCAGATATTTATAATGGTTGGGCATTTGGTTTTGGCGTGGATAGATTAGCCATGCTAAAAATGAAACTTCCTGATATCAGATTGCTTTGGTCAAAAGATGAGCGTATAACTAAGCAATTAAAAGATTTGAATAATATCTATAAATCTGTCAGCAAGTTTCCTTCTGTGGTAAGAGATATTTCGTTTATCGTAGATAAAAATAACTTCAATTTAAATGCTTATTACGAATCAGTTAGGGACGTTATAGGAGATGAATATGTCGAAGAAGTTAAGTTAGTGGATCGATATGAAAATGAAGAAAAATTTGGAAAGAATAAGACCAGCTATACTTTCAGAGTTACCTATCGACATCTTGAAAGGACATTGACTAATGCTGAAGTCAATGAAATGCATGAAAAATTACACTCAGTAACTGAATCGCAATACAAAGCCCAAGTGCGAAAAGTATAATTTGATAAACAAAAAACGCCTAAAATCAAAACAGGCGTTTTTGTTATTTATTTTCTATCATTTTTTCAACAAATTTTTTAAGGTTTTCTTCTCTCTCCACGCCCTTCAAATAGTAATGTTTTCTACTTATTTACTCTAACAAGCTATTTATTCAAATCAATATATTTTGCAAATTCCATCCCAATTTTAGCTTTTTCACCCAAGATCATAATTCCAGTATGATTAGTCCCGAGCTCTAACTCATCTTCGGCGCAGAGCATCCCACAAGATTTGATGCCGCGGATTTCGACTTCCTTAATCTCTCCGCCCGGTAATTTAGCCCCTAAAAGCGCTACCGGAACTTTTTGGCCAACTTGGATATTTGGTGCCCCACAAATAATTTCTAAATTTTTAGTACCAATATCCACTTTGGCTATTTGCAATCTGTCGGCGTTGGGGTGCTTTTCAATTTCTAAAATTTTTCCCACTACAATATGTTCTAAACCTTCTCTGTTAGTTTTTTTTGTGTTCGTTATTTTCTTAAGCCAATTATATAAAAAGTTCATAAAAATATTTTTTGTTCAAGCATAACGATAGTTTTTTCTCCCTTTTCTAAAGGGAGATGTCCGAAGGGCAGAGGGATTTTTATTTTTCCATATCATCACAAAAATCCCCCCCAATCCCCCTTTTACAAAGGGGGAGACTTTTAAAACTTTATCTTTACGAATCCAAACTTACCCACTTTCAAAACAGCACCGTTATTTTGGCTATTCAAAACTGTTTTCCAGTCCGCAATTTTCTTTCCATTAAGCTCCACTCCGCCTTGCTCGATTTTTCGCCTGGCATCGCTCAAACTTTTAGCCTGACCAGACTCAACCAAAACTTCCGTCAGTTTCATTTCCGGTTTATCGATTTTAAATTCCTTGATTTCTTCGGGAATTTCTTTTTTAGAAAAAGTGTTTATAAAATAATCTTTGGCTTTTTGGGCTGCTTCTTCGCCGTGATATATTTTTACGATTTCAAAGGCCAAATCCAGCTTGGCATCTCGCGGATTGATTTTTTTTGATTTCAAGTTATTTTCTATTTCTGTTATTTCTTTCAAAGGAACACGCGTGCAATGGATAAAATATTTAACTAATAATTCATCCTGCAGTTTCATCGTTTTACCGAACATATCATTGGGAGCATCAGTCAAATTTATGGTGTTGCCCCAACTAGAACTCATTTTGCGTCCATCCAGGCCTTCGATAAGATTTACCATTAAAATATCCTGCGATTTTTGTTTAAAATGTTTTTGAAGTTCTCTCCCGGCCAACAGATTAAATCGTTGGTCGTTTCCTCCTAATTCCACATCCGCTTTAATAGCCACACTGTCATAGCCTTGCATTAATGGATACAACATTTCGCGCAAAGAAATTCGAGTTCCCATTTCTAATCTTTTTTTAATATTTTCTCTTGCGTTAAACTCAGCTAAAGAAAATTGATCGGCATGCTCACCAATTTCATTATATCCCAACTTTGTAAGCCATTCGGAGTTATGGTGAAATTCGACTTTATCCATATCTAAAATTTTTCCTGCTTGTTCTTTGTATGACTTGAGATTTTCTGCGATTGTTTCTTTGTTTAACATTGGTCGTTCACTTTCTTTATCAGAGGTATCACCAATAACACCCGTAGTATCTCCTATTATTAGAACTACCTGATGTCCTAAATCCTGAAGATCTTTCATTTTTAAAAGGGTTACGGCGCGACCGATATGTAAATTCGGACTAGTCGGATCAATGCCCAGTTTTATACGAAGCTTCTCTCCGCCTAAAAGTCTTTTTTTAAGATTTTCACGATCAATAATCTCACTCACTCCCCGAGTTAAAACTTCTTCAATTTTACCTTCTAAATTTTTGTCCATAATACTTCGATTTTACCAGCAAAGAGCCTTTTTGGCAAAATTTTACATTCCCAACTTTTCTTTCGCCAGTTTTATCTGTTCTTCATTGATCATTCCGGTTTTTTGGAGTTTTTCCATGGCCGATAATAATTTATCCCGATTTTCCGGCTTTAAAACTTCCCGGGTCATTTTTTCCCTTTCTTGCGGGCTCATTTTTTCCAGTTTTTTCATGGCTAAAGTACCGAGCATTCCCATTTTTTGCTTGTCATTGGTATTTTTATTTTTTCTGAAAAAATTAAACATAATTTTAGCAACTAGTGTTTACAGTTTGGGTATTTTAATACTATACTTGAATTATGATGCCTTGGTGGCGGAATTGGTATACGCGCATGCTTCAGGAGCATGTTCTCGCAAGGGATTGGGAGTTCGAGTCTCCCCCAAGGCACTTGAAATAGCTTTTTAGTTATTTTTTGTTGACCAGTTATGAAACGTGACTAAAAGAGCGGAAGCGATAAAAATGGAAGAATAAGTTCCGAAAGTCACGCCAATTAAAAGCGCTAAAGAAAAGTCTTGAATGGATTGGCCGCCGAAAATATAAATCGCGAGTAAAGTAATAATTACCGTCAGAGAAGTATTAATGGAGCGCGTTAGGGTTTCATTTAAACTGCGGTTGACCACATCGGCAAAGGCTTCTTTGCGGGAACCACGGAGCAAATTTTCCCGCGTGCGATCGTAAACCACGATGGTATCGTGCACGGAAAAGCCTAAAATAGTCAGCAGCGCGGCAACAAAAGGAATGCCCACTTCCAAACCCTGAAAATGCCCCAGAAGCGAAAAAGCGCCGATAGTAATCAGAATATCATGCACCAGGGCAATCACCGCTCCCAGCCCGTATTTCCAGGATTGCACCGGATAAGAAACTTTGCGGAAAGCCCAAGCGATATAAGTCATAATGCCGGCCACCGCCCAAAAAATCGCCCACAAAGATTTGCTTTTCAGCTCTTGCGAAACCGTCGAATTGATAAAATCCACGCGCATCTGTTTGGCCTCTGGATTGTTTTCGGAAATTTTTGCCAAAACCTGCTGATTAATAGCGTCGTCTTCGGAAGCATAACGAATTAAAACCATATCATCGCCCGTTTTTTGCAAAGTCAAACTTTTTAAATTCAATTCTTTAAGTTCCGCTTCAATGGCGGAATTTTCCGGGATGGGCGAAGTAAATTTAATTTCCATTAGTGTTCCGCCGGTAAAATCAATACCCAATTTTAAGCCCCAAACGAAAAGACTGGCAATACTTAAAACCACCAGAATTATGGAAAAAACGTAGGCGTATTTGGTTTTGCTGATAATATTTATCATAAATATTGTGTCATTGCGAGGAGCGTAGCGACGTGGCAATCTAATTTTTAAATTTATTAGATTGCTTCGCTTCGCTCGCAATGACAGATTTTTTAACTCCGACCAGCCACAACTTATCTTCAATCCAATCCCCTATGAAAAATTTAAGCAAAGTTCGAGAAATAGTGACAGCGGTAAACATAGAAACCAAAACTCCGATAATCAAAGTCAAAGCGAAGCCTTTCACAAAACCGGTGCCCATTTCAATTAAAATTAAAGCGGTGATAATGGAAGAAACATTGCCGTCGCGGATGGAAGTCCAGGCACGCCGGAAACCTTCATCCAGAGCGTTGAGAATATTGCGGCCTCTTCTGATTTCTTCCTTAGTCCTTTCAAAAATCAAGATGTTGGCGTCCACCGCCATGCCGACGGAAAGGATAAAGCCGGCGATGCCCGGCAAGGTTAAAGTTATCTGCCAGGGAGAAAAAGCGGATAACTTAAAAATAGAAATCATAATTCCGGAATAAATAAGCAAGGCTAGAATCGCGATCAATCCCAAAAAGCGATAATAAATCAGCATAAAAATCGCTACCAATATAAACCCGATAATTCCGGCTTTCAAACTTTTTTGCAAAGAAATTTCTCCCAAAGAAGCTTCCACGCTTTGCTGGGATATTAAACTGATGGGAACAGGTAAGGCGCCTTCATTCAATCTTTGGACTAAATTTTTCGCTTCATCCAGAGTAAAATTGCCCGTAATCACCGCTTCACCGTTGATTATTTCCGCTTGCACTGTCGGCGCGCTGATAATTTCCCCGTCAAGATATATAGCGATGGTTTTATTCAGATTGCGCTTAGTCAGTTCGGCAAATAATTGAGTGCCTTCCGCGTCTAATTTTATGCCGACTTGCGGTTCAGAAAGCCCTTGCGATTGGAATTCCACCGCGGCATTTTTCAAATTTTTCCCCGAAAGGCCGGTGGAAACATAATTTTTCCCCATACTGTTGGGATTGATTTTTTTGGCTAAAAGAATATGGGCGCTGTGGATTTCCAAATTATCCCCTTCCCCCCGCTGTTCGATTTTTTTGATAATATGCCAGCCAAATTGCGTTTCCACCAGCTCCGGAAAAATTTCTCCATCTTTTAAATTTCCCTCGAAAAGTATACTGTCAAATTCCGGCACAAATGAGCCTTTTTTGACAAAATCCAAATCGCCGCCGTTATCCTTGCTGCCGGGATCTTCGCTGTTATCTTTGGCTAATTGCGTGAAATCCTCACCTCCCAGCGCTTTTTTAAGAATTTCTCCAGCTTTAACTTTTATGCTTTCGTTAGTTTTTTTGATTAATTCATTAATAGCCGGATTGTCTTCGGCGGCAGATTCTTCTTTGAATTCCAAAAAGGGAGTTTCTTTAATCATATTTTTCGCTTCTCCAATATCTTTTACTCCGGCTAATTCAATAATCAGCCTTCTTTCCGAACCGCTTTTGGTGGTGTAAATTACCGGCTCCGCCACGCCAAAAGCGTTGACGCGCCTTTCAATCACATCTTGCACCGCTTGCATGGCTTCATCCGCTTTGGAACTTTCAATCTGGCTAAGATCGGCTTTGTATTCCAAATGAATTCCGCCTTGCAGATCCAAACCCAAATTTATCTTGGCTTTATTGAAAAAATTAAAAACCGGCGGAATTTTAGACACCGTCTGGGGATAAGAAATCAACCCGACTATGAGAGCTAAAAATACAATAACGCTAAATTTTACCAATAATTTTTGCCTTAAATTCATATCTTTATAAAATCCTTGTCATCCTGAACGCAGTGAATGATCTCGATATTCAAATCAGTACCCTGCAATACGAGATTCTTCCCGCCATTCGGCGGGTCAGAATGACAAAAATACTTTTTTAGTCTAACTCAAACTTTCTTTTTTGGCAAAAAATTTTTCTAATTCCGCCTGCGCCTGCCGCAATATCTTCCGTGAAGTCGGGTATGTCAATTTTTCTAAAGCTTCTGTAAAATTCAACCAAGCAAAGCCGGCGTGCTCGGAAGAAATATGCACTGTTTGATTTTGGGCTTCGACTAAGTAGAAAACCGCCATTTTAAAAATATTCCATGTTCTTCCGGCTTCTTTTCTTTTAGCTTTTTCCTTGCCTTTGGCCCGATAAAAATAAAACGCCCGGCGTTTAAAGGAAGGCAAAATTTGCAATTCAGTAATTCCCGTTTCTTCTTCTATTTCCCGACGCAAAGTTTCTTCATCAGTTTCCCCGATTTCCATATGGCCTTTGGGGAAATTCCAATAGTCTTCTCTATGATCGAGCAATAAATATTTTATTTGATTATTTTCTCTGTGGAAAACTACCGCTCCCACTGATTTTTCCAAAGCAAACACATTATTAAATATTAATAAATTGGATTGAAAAAATTAAGACACATTTCTTGCGTACGCTTAATTTATGTCTTAATTTATATTTCATTTATAATTTCCAATTTTTTCTGCAAAACTTTACTTCCCTCTTTATTAAACAAAAAATAACCTTTAAACTTCTTGCCTTCCAGAAATAACGGCAGCCAAAATTGATCGTCCGGCCACATTGAATCGAAAGGAATTTCAGCATAAGAAAACCATCGGGGCTCCATTTCTTCGGACTCTTTCGGTTCGCCAGCAAATCTTTTAATGTTAAACAAATGCACTTCTAAAATCTCCGGCGATTCTTCAAATTTAAAATTAACAATGCCTGTTTTTTCCAATTCTATAATTTCAATCCCGCATTCTTCTTGAGTTTCCCTTATCGCCGCCTGCTCTATGTTTTCGCCTGTTTTTACTTTTCCGCCAAAACCGTTCCAGCGTCCTGCTCCAAAACCCCGCTTTTTCATACCCAGAAGAATCTGACCGCCTTTTTTAAGGCAACATAGAGTTAAAATCTTTCTTTTATTTTCCACTGAATAATTTTATAGTTTTTGCCACTTCTTCCGGAATGCCCTTGATACATTTATATTTTTTAACTTCCTGTTTATTTACCCAGGCAAAATCAGTGAATCCGCCAATTTCCGGCTTAACTTTTCCGCCTTTATATCTAGCGGCAAATTTTACTAAGACTACCGGAATGCCATCCGGCCGCACAAAGGCTCCGCTATTAATATATATAAATTGTTTGCTAATTTCAACTCCAGCCTCTTCTTTGGCTTCACGTGATAATAATTTTTCCACAGCGTCATTAAAATCAAAAACATCGCCATTCATCCTGGTGGGTTTTTTTAAATTCAGTTCCTTCCACTCGAGCTTTCCGCCTGGAACAGCATATTTTCCCGGATGAACTTTTTCGCGCCCATCACGTTTTAAAATTAAACAGCGCTTGTCTTTAGTGCGATAAATAATCACGCTAGCGACAAAATAAAAAAGCTTGTTGTGCTTGGCATTTTTTAAACTTATTTTTTCTGCTGGTATAAGAGCCATTTATGAGTTAATGTTGTTTTATTTCCCGCAGCAATGCTTGTATTTTTTTGGAGTGCCGTCTTCTTTTTTCGCTCCGCAAGGGCAAGGATCGTTCCGGCCAACTTTATCTTTATTAATTATAGGACTGGATTTTCCTTCAGCGCCCTTATCCGCCGAAGCTTTAGCGGAGGAGGAAAATTGTTCCACTTCTTCCGCGCCTTTATATTTCAAAGCCAGCCTTCTTTGGGAAGATTCTTGAGCTGGAACTCCCAAAGTGATTCGAAAAATTGTGCGCGTGACCGAAGAACGGACATTTTCCATCAGATTGGAAAATAAATCAAAAGCTTCGCGCTTATATTCAATCAAAGGATCGTGCTGGCCATAACCTCTAAGGCCGATGCCTTCCCGCAAATAATCCGTTTCATCCAGGTGATTCATCCAGTTGAGGTCGATCGTCTGGAGCATTACCGCCCTTTCGATAATCCGCATCTGACCGGCGGAAATTTCCTGCTCTTTCTTGTTGTAAGCCAGTTTCGCCAGTTCAAAAAGATGCTGATTCACTTCGGTTATCTTTTCCGACAGATTCCATTTTTTGTCATCGCGGATGGTTTCAATTTTTTTCCGGATTTCCGGATTTGAGGAATTTAAAATCGCGTTGAAGTTTTCACTCATTTCAATCACATTCCATTGTCCTTCATCGCCGGCGCTGTGAAGAGAAACTACTTTTTCGATTTCCTCTTTGATTTGATGGAGCATTACGGATTTCATATCAGCCGAACCAAGAATTTCCCGCCTTTTTTTATAAATCACTTCCCGCTGCTTATTCATTACATCGTCGTATTCCAGGATGTGTTTGCGGATATCGAAATTAAAACCTTCAATTTTCGCTTGGGCGCTTTCAATGGAACGGGAGATAATGCTATTTTGGATCGGTTGATCTTCCGGCAGTCCTAAACTGTCCATCATGCTTTTTAATTTGTCGCCGCCGAACCGGCGCATCAGTTCGTCTTCCAGGGAAACATAAAACTGGGAAGCGCCTGGATCGCCCTGGCGTCCGGAACGTCCGCGCAATTGATTATCAATGCGCCGCGCTTCGTGCCTTTCCGTTCCAACTACCAGTAATCCGCCAAGTTCCCGCACGCCTTCTCCCAATTTAATGTCGGTTCCCCGGCCGGCCATGTTGGTCGCGATGGTTACGGAACCACTTTGGCCCGCGCGAGCGATAATTTGCGCTTCTTTTTCATGATTTTTAGCGTTTAAAATTTCATGCGCCACTCCTTGACGAGTTAAAAGAGCGCTTAAATATTCCGATTTTTCGATCGCAATCGTTCCCACCAGCAAGGGCTGCCCTTTTTGAGAGGTTTCTTTTATTTTTTGCGCGATAGCTTCAAATTTGCCTTTTTCCGTTTTATAAATTACATCCGGCAAATCATATCTTACCATCGGCTTATTAGTCGGGATTTCCATCACCTCAATGCCATACACTTTGAAAAATTCTTCAGCGGAGGTGAGAGCGGTTCCTGTCATGCCGGAGAGTTTCCGATAAAGCCGAAAATAATTTTGGAAAGTAATTGTCGCCAAAGTCCGCGATTCTTTTTGCACTTCTACGCCTTCTTTGGCTTCAATGGCTTGATGCAAACCTTCGCTATAGCGCCGTCCGGGCATCAAGCGGCCCGTAAAATCATCCACGATAATCACTTCGCCGTCTTTAACCACATAATCCCGGTCGCGTTGGAAAATAATTTGGGCTTTCAGCGCTTGTTCTAAATGGTGGACGTAATTTATTTTTCCGGTTTCATAAATATTGCCCACGCCCAGCCAATTTTCGATTTTAGAGATGCCTTTTTCCTTGATGGTTACGGCTTTCATTTTTTCATCCACATCAAAATCTTCCCCTTCTTTGAGTCGCGGAACCAATTGCGCGAATTGTTGATAGAGCTTGGTGGATTCGGAATCGGGAGCGGAAATAATGAGCGGAGTCCGGGCTTCGTCAATCAGGATGGAATCTACTTCATCAACGATCGCAAAATTAAACTCCCGCTGCGTCATTTGCGAAGCAGTTTGAACCATATTGTCCCGCAGATAATCAAAACCGAATTCATTATTCGTTCCGTAAGTGATATCGGCCGCGTAAGCTTCTTTGCGAGTAATGGGTTTCAGATTCTGCATTTCCACGCTCACTTCTTCCGTGTCAATTATTT
The DNA here is from genome assembly GCA_002780175.1 of Candidatus Moranbacteria bacterium CG06_land_8_20_14_3_00_40_12. Classification (GTDB taxonomy): domain Bacteria; phylum Patescibacteriota; class Minisyncoccia; order Moranbacterales; family UBA2206. The sequence goes on from PEVT01000040.1 coordinate 11,216, forward strand.
TCGGTTCGTAAAGATAAGAAGCGTCGTGGATGATGCAAGCGGTGGAAATCCCCAGAAAATTAAAAATGGAACCCATCCAATTGCAATCTCTTTTGGCTAAATAATCATTAACCGTCACCACGTGCGCTCCGAGTCCCGAAAGCGCGTTAAGATAAATCGGTAAAGTGGAAGTGAGGGTTTTCCCTTCTCCGGTCTTCATTTCCGTGATTTTTCCTTGATGCAGAACAATACCGCCTAAAAGCTGGACATCAAAATGACGTTCCTTGATGACGCGACTAGCCGCTTCCCGCACCATGGCAAAAGCTTCCGGCAGAATATCTTCCAGCGTTTCGCCTTTTTTCAGGCGGTCTTTGAAAATAATTGTTTTATTTTTAAGATCCCCGTCGCTCAATTTTCGCGCGGCTGTTTCCCAGGAATTTATCTCGTCAACAAGGGGCTGTAATTTCCGGATTTCCCGCTCATTGGAGCCAAAAATTTTTTTGAATAAAGACATTATAGCAAATGAAAAAATTAAATCTCCCTGGCCAGCTCTGCGAGGGCTAACGATTTTTCTAAAATCTTAACTAATTTATCTTCGATTAGCTTGTTTTAAAAAGCGTACTTTGGGCTAGCAGGACAGGCAAAATGAAAAATAATTGAAACTTAAAAATTTTTCTATTAAATTAACTTATCCCAGCTTAGCAAAAAAACTTTTTTTGGTCAAAGGAAAATTTTCCCGACAGAGCGTCTTATTTCTCGCATTTTTCTTCCCAAACACGGAGGCATTTTTGTTTGGCTTCGCACCAGACATAACCGGCCGAACCGATGCAGCCATGCTCGTCTTTATCATTGCCGACCAGTTTATCATCCGGACAAGGCGAAAACTCGCAATTGTCCCCCGTCCGCCCCACGGCTGATCCATCCGGACAAATTTTCGCTTCCTGCGTGCAGGCTTTTTGATTAAATTCAGGAAGAATAATTGTTTCGTTTTTCGGTTTTTCCCCAAGCCAAAAAATAGAGACGATCGCGAAAAAAACGATCAATATAACTCCCAAAATAAACCAGGCTTTCTTATTCATTCGTTTTTTATTAATTTTTACTTAAAATCGGGCGTTCGGATCGATAACTATTTTCTTCTTGATCGATTGAGCGCCTCTTTTTCTCGCTATCCTGGTTTTGCCTTTTTCTTTGCGGATTTGCTGCTGAATTTTTTCCAAAGTCATATCCAAAGAGCCTTCAATGCTTTCCGAAATCTCTTCCGAACGATAAATACTGCCCGGAATTTTTATCATAATTTCCACCCGAAAAAAATTCTTTTTATCTTTTTCGATTTCAACCTCAATTCGTAAAATTTTTTCCAAAAATTTATTAAATTTCTCGATTTTCTTTTCCAAATAATCCCTGGTTTTTTGACTGACTTTTTCTCCATTGAACAAATAGCGGATTTGCATATTTTTTCTTCCCGCCAAGGCGGGACGAGTTAAAAATTAAAAACCCAAAAATTGCACCTCTTCTTCCAATTGCACGCCAAAATGATTTCTCACTTTCTGCTTGATTAGACTAGCTAAAATAATTACCTCTTCCGCCTTAGCTCCTCCGGTATTAATAATAAAATTAGCGTGTTCATTGCTTACCATGGCACCACCGATTTTTTTTCCGCGCAAATCCAACTGATCAATCAGCCAACCGGCAGGAATTTTTCCGTCCCGTATTTTCATTCCCTGATCTTTTTCAAATTCCGCCAAAATTTCCGGATTCTCAACTGTTGGATTTTTAAAAAAAGAACCGGCGCTGAGTTTTTGCGGAAGTTTTTTGAATCTTTCCTGAATTATTTTTTTCATTTTACCGTTTATTTCTTCAATCCGGCCCGAAGTCAGGGAAAATACAGCCGAAAAAATAATCCATTTTTTTTTTTGTTTAAAAACACTGGCTCGATAAGCGAATTGACAATCATTTAAAGAACAGTTTTTCCAGAAAAATTTTTCCTTAGAAAAATCTAAAATTTCCACCTTTTCTACGCTATCTGAAATAGAACCACCATAAGCGCCGGCATTGCCAAAAATAGCTCCACCGACTGTTCCCGGAATTCCGGCCGCCCATTCGAGGCCGGAGAGATTATTTTCCTTTGCCAATAAGACAACTTCTGAAAGAAGCAGTCCGGCTCCAACAATAATTTTTGTTCCCCGGACGGCGGTTTCCCGATTGTTAATTTTTATCACTAATCCGTCAAAACCCTGGTCGCTTACCAGGAGATTACTGCCTCCGCTCAAAATAAACCAATTCATTTTTTCTCCCTTGGCAAATTGCAAAGCTTTTTCCAAATCATTTTTATTCTCAATTTCTGCGAAAAAACGCGCCGGACCGCCTAAACGCAGAGTGGTAAAATCGCTAAGTGGAATATTTTCTTTGATTGTCAACATATTTTTTATTCTTACTTATAAAATATTTTACTCCCGTATACTGTAATACGGGAGTAAAATTAAATTCACTTTTTTACATTCTTTTCCAATAAATTAATTAATAAATAGTGCAAAGGGAATTTTTTTCTGGTCCACTCTCTGGAAAAAGGAGTGTAACCATACTTTTCAAATTCATTTTTATCCGGGTATTCTTTTTGATATTTTTTGATAATTTTTTTATAACCACCGAATCCATTATTTACCCACCTTTCCACTTGATTTATATTTGTAAACCCCACTTTTAATTTTCTTCTTATTTCTTCCTGGGTATTTCCTTCCAATAGCATCTTGGCGATTTGAATTCGGCGAGAAATCATTACGACTTCGCTAAGCGTCAATAAATCTTTTAAAAAACTCTTGACTTCTTCCCGATCTTTCAAGAGGGCGACCATAGAATAAAATTCTCCGAGATATTTCTTTTTTTCAAATTCAGATAAATTATTATATTTTACTTTACCAGGCACATTTTTGCATATTTACTCCCGTATACTGTAATACGGGAGTAAAATATTAAATCTAATATCGCTGGATAAAGTTCGTTTTATTCCGGAATATCTTTGTCAGTTTTTTTCAGTTTTTCCACTACCTCAAAAACATTGCCGGCTCCGATAGCCAGAACCACATCCTTTTTTCCAATACGATCTTGCAAGTAAGCCGCCGCTTCGGGAATAGTTGGAATATAAAGAGCCTTTCCGAAACAATATTTATTGATTAAATCCGCGAGATTTTTGGAATTAACTTGACCGGAAGTTTCTCTGGCTGATCCATAGATATCCAGCACAATAACCTTGTCGACTGAATTAAAACTTTGCGCGAATTCAGAAAACAGAGCTTCGGTGCGCGAATAGGAATGCGGATGAAAAACCGCGATAATGTTTTTATCAGGATAAATTTCCCTGGCCGCTCCCAAAGTCGCCTTGATTTCTTCCGGATGATGCCCGTAATCATCGATTAAAATAGCTCCGTTCCTGACGCCGATATATTCAAAACGGCGCGAAGTCCCCCGAAAATTCCCGATCGCTTTTTGGGTTTTTTCCAAATCAATATTAAATTTGGAACAAAAAGCGATTACTCCGGCCGCGTTAAGAATATTATGCTTGCCTATCAACTGAATATGAAAACGGCCGTAATTTCGATTCCGCGAATCCCTAATTTCAAAATCTTGAAATTTATAATCCGTAATTAGAAAATCGTTTCCTGCCAAAAAGCCGTATTTTATTACCTGACATTTGGCCTCTTTCGCAACTTCCAGAGTGTCCGCGCTGTCTCCCCAAACAAATAAAAATCCGGATGAGGGAATGCGCGCCACAAATTCTTTAAAAGCTTTCTTATAAGCGGCAAAATCCTGGTAGCAATCCGGATGATCAAAATCCAGGCTGGTAAGAATCACCGCTTTGGGATTATATAATTTCAGTTTATTTTGAAATTCATCCGCTTCAATAACAAAAAAATCTCCTTTCCCTATCAGCGCGTTAGATCCCCAATTAATCACCCGTCCGCCGATGGCGGCTGAAGGACTAAGACCCGCCGTCTGCAAGGTGAAACTTAACAGAGCGGAGGTGGTCGTTTTGCCATGAGTTCCGCAAACAGCCACTCCGTATTTTTGGTTGAAAAATCCGGCCAGAATTTCCGGATAACCGAACATCCGCAGCTTCCTCTCCTTACAAACCTTATATTCCACGTTATTTTTCTCATTGTAGGCGGTGGAATAAATTATCAAATCGGCATCCGCGGGAATGTGATCCGGAGAAAAATTTTCAAAATAACAAACGCCTAATTTCTTCAGAACCTGATCGGTGAAAAATTTTTCTTGAGTATCCGATCCGGAAACAGCCACGCCTCGCGAAGAAAGCAATTCCACCAAAGAAATCACGCCGGAACCTTTAATCCCGATCACATAAGCTTTTTTTATAGGTTGACCGTTAATGGTTAAACGGGCAAAATCAATCATAAATTTCGCGATTTATCTTAGCGCCGGTTTTTGGGTAAAAAATTAGGCGAGGCGAGATAAAGCCGACAAACAGCTTCGCCCTATGGCTTTCTCCCGCGCAAATTCTTGCTGGAAATTGGCGGAGATTCAGTTTTTGATTATTTTTAAAATTTCCTCGGCAATTTTTTCGGCCGCGTCCGGATGATAAAAAACCCGAACAGCTCGAGAAAGTTTATCGCGCAATTCCTGATCGTCCATTAGCTCGTAAATGTTTTTTAACAAGATATTTTTGCCCAGATTATTTTCTTCCAGAACCACGCAGGCTCCCACTTTAGCCAGAGAATAAGCGTTCATTTTCTGATGATTGTTGGCCGAGCCTAAAAGAGGAATAAAGATCGCCGGTTTTTCATTAGCGGCGACTTCTGAAAGAGAATTGGCTCCGGAACGGGAAATGACCAAATCAGCCGCTTTCAAAATATCTTTTAAATCTTCGTTGGCATAATCGCCAATCGGGTGATAATCGTCGTAATCGATTTTTATTCCCAATTCTCCGGCGCGTTTTTTAACATCTTCAATATGCAGTTTTCCGGTTTGATGAATAACTTGATATTTTTTCAGCAATTCCGGAAGAATTTCCAGAATTTTTTCATTGATAATACGCGCGCCCTGGGAGCCGCCTAAAACCAGAATAACTTTTTTGGATTCGGTTAAAGAAAATTTCTCCCTGGCCTTTTGGACACTGCCCTGATTAATATCTTCTCGCAAAGGATTGCCGGTTAAAACTACTTGCGAAGGAGGAAAATATTCTTCCGCTTGCGGATAAGAAACAGCCACTGAATTGGAAAACTTCCCCAAAAAATTATTAGTGACGCCGGGAACACTATCTGATTCATGGATTACGATAGGAATGCGATATATCCAGCCGGCTAAAACCACCGGCAATGAGGCGTAACCGCCTTTGGAAAAAATAGCGTCCGGCATGTAAACCAGCAAGCGCCATAATGATTGAACGATTCCCGCCGGCACTTTAAAAAAATCGATAAAATTGCGGAAGGAAAAATAACGGCGCATTTTCCCGCAAATAATCCCTTTAAGGGGAATCCCTTTTGCCGCCATCAGATCTTTTTCCATTTTTCCGGCCGGACCTAAAAATAAAAACTCAACTTCCGGTTTTTTATCTTGGATTTTTTTAGCTACCGCCAAAAGCGGAAAGATATGTCCGCCTGTTCCCCCGCCCGTCAATACGATTCTTAAGTTCATTTTTTTAAAATTTAAAAAATTAAGTTTATTCTCGACTATTAAAAAATTAAATCGCCGCGCCATCGCCAATCAGCGGGGTTCGCACCGACAAATTTTATTGTTCTTTCAAATGTTTGGAAATATTAAGGAGAATCCCCGTTCCGGCCAGGAGAAAAACCAGGGAAGTTCCGCCATAACTGATGAAGGGCAACGGCACGCCGGTGAGAGGCATTAATCCGGAAATAGCGGAAATATTGACAAAAGCCTGAATAATTATCCAGGCAGTTATGCCCGTAGCCACCAAACGGGAAAACCTGTCCGGAGCCAGTTTAACAATTCTCAATCCGCGAAAAACTAAAATAGTGAAAAGCAGAAGCGTCAAAGAACAACCTAGAAATCCCAACTCCTCCCCTATTATAGCAAAAATGGAATCGCCTGTCGGTTCCGGCAGATAATTGAATTTTTGCAAGCTTTTTCCCAAGCCCACTCCCCATATTCCTCCAGAACCAATAGCCAGTAAGGCCTGATTAATCTGATAGCCGATGCCGCGCGGATCCAGTTCGGGATGGAGAAAAACCAAAAAACGGTTCAGGCGGTAAGATTCGGTTTTGATTAAGATGAAAAAGGCTATCATGCCGGCCATTCCCATGAGAAATATGTGCCATAAATTAGAACCGGAAATGAAAAACATTATTAAAGCTATAAAAATTATCACTCCCAAAGTGCCCATATTGGGCTGTTTAATCAGCAAAAAGCTTACGATTCCCATTACCATAAGAAAAGGCGTCAAGCCTTCAAAGAAATCTTTAATTTTCTCTCCCCGGCTTTCCAACCAGGCCGCCAAGTATAAAATCAGCGAAAATTTGAGCATTTCTGACGGCTGAAAGGAAAAACCGCCCAATTGAATCCAGCGGCTGGCGCCATAAAGTTTGGAACCGATGCCGGGAATAAAAACCAGAGTCAAAAGAGCGATGCTTAAAATAAAAAGCGGAAAAGAGATTTTTTTCCAAAAAGTATAATTTATTTTTTGCGTCAGATACAAAATAATCAGCCCCGGTAAAACTCCAAACAACAACTGGCGCTTGAAAAAAAAGTACGCGTCATCAAAACGGATTTTGGAATAAGCCACGCCGGCGGAGGCAATCATCACCAATCCGAAAACCAAAAGGATAAAAACAGTAAATAAAAGAATCTGGTCTGATTGAATTTTTGTTCTAGTCATCGCAATATATCCTGTCATTGCGAGGGAGTGTGGCGACCGTGGCAATCTAATTTTTAATTTAATTACCTGCCTGCCGGTAGGCAGGGATTGCTTCGCGTTGCTCGCAATGACAATTTTTTCGTTATTTACGCTTCGCCGCTTTTTTTCTCCATTTTTCAATTTTCTTATGATGGCCGGAAAGCAAAACCGGCGGCACTTTCCATTTTTTAAAAATTTCCGGCTTGGTATAGTGCGGGTATTCCATATCGGAGTTTCCGGTTTTCAAATCACAATTTCCAAAACTTTCTTCGTTTAATGATTGGGAGTTCCCCAAGACTCCGGGAACTAACCGGCTGATTGAATCCACTACGGCCATCGCGGGAATTTCACCGCCGGTGAGCACATATTCGCCGATGGAAATTTCTTCGTCCGCCAGATGCCCGGCCACTCGTTCGTCCACGCCTTCATAACGCCCGCAAATCATAATCAGACGGTCGTATTTAGCCAGCCTTCTCGTGTCTTTTTGAGTAAAAATTTTTCCTTTAGCTGAAAACAAAATAATCCGCGTTTTCTTTTTGGCGTCTTTAAGCGCTTTTAAAGCCTTAAAAATTGGTTCGATTTTAAAAACCATTCCAGCTCCGCCGCCATAGGGCGTGTCATCCACCGTTTTATGCTTATCCCCGGCCCATCGGCGCAGATCATGGACATTAATCCGGATGATTTTCTTTTCGCGCGCCCGGTTGATAATACTCTCGCCAAAATAGGAGTCAAAAATAGCGGGAAAAATTGTCAGGATATCAAATCGCATAAGCCTATGATAACACAAAGAAAAAAAAGGAAAAAGCCCGATTTCCGGGCTTTCCTCAAGATTTTTAAACAGAAGTTCTTTTCGATTATAAACTGCTCACGACCTCATCGATGCTTTTTTGATCTTGTTCTTTTCTTTCAGGTCTTTCCGAACCAGCCGGTTCGTTAATTTTTAAATTAACGCGGGCGTTATTCTTGGCTCCGATGATTCGGAGGAGAGTGCGGAGCGCTTTAGCTGTCGCGCCTTCCCGGCCAATGACCATTCCCATATCCTTCGGATCGACATCCAAAGTAATCAGAACGCCCATTTCGTCAATTCTTCTTTCCACTTTGACGGCTTCCGGAGTGCTGACGATTTGCTTTACGACATACTCAACAAAATCCCGATCCATTGTATTTTCTGCCATTTGCGTATTCTTTTGTTGACTGATTATATTTTTAAAACAAGCGGGAAAAGGGAACGTTCGACCGGCCATTCTTGCCACGCTTCGCGGGCTTCCACGACTTGTTCTATTAATATTATTATATAAAATTTTTCAGGATTTTGTCAAATTTAAAAACCTACATTCTACCCACAAGTGCAACATTGGGATGAAAAAGAAACTGCAATCGGTATAATGGATAATACGCTAATATTACCATTAACCGATAAAGA
>PEVT01000003.1 GCA_002780175.1 Candidatus Moranbacteria bacterium CG06_land_8_20_14_3_00_40_12
TGGCGTATGACAAAATCGCGCATACCGGCGCTACGCCTCCAGGCAATATCCAGCAAGAAGAATTTATTATGCGAGCTGGAAGGGAATTCCATATTGTTACGCGCATTCGCAACGAAGATGATCCGCTGGATGGAACGTTAGGCGGAACACCAAATGACGTGGATTTTGTCGATTATAAAAACGTGCGCATTGAAGTTTTTTGGGATAATGAAACGCATAGCGTGGTCCTAGCGTCGCGTTTTGTGCCGCCGGGAATTGAAAATTCAGCCGCTAACCTGGGAATCTTAGTGGTAAATGTTTATAGTGATCAAAGTGGTAGCAATGTTGTCGGTAGTACGGTGCATGTGACTAACGCGGATACGGGTTTTGATGAAACTGATGCCACGGACAGTTTTGGCCGCTTGATGCTGGTAGGTTTATTGGAATCGACCGAAAAATATAAAATAACTTTAACTAAAAATGATTACGAAACAGTCGAAACATTGCCGACTTATCCGATAACAAATTATAATCCGATAGATACCCATGCTTCAGTAGTCAAAAGCGCGATAAATACTATCAATATTATTCAAAATAAAACCGCCAATCTAAGCGTGAAAACAATAAATTATTTAGATCAAAACGTTGCCAATATTGATTTTTATTTGAAAGGAGGACGTAAGATGGGAACGACGGAACCGGCTGAATTGGGGGACCCTGTTTATCCGGTTTATAATATAGATACGCATACGCAAACCGAAGGAGATGGCGAAAAAGATTTTGGAATAGTCAGTCCAGGACAGTATGAATTCGCGCTAGAAGAATCTAATTATGCGGTGATTGGGATTAATCCAATGTCTCCCTTTTCGCTTTCTTCCGAACAAAATCTTGAGTTGTCAGTCAAGGTCAGTCCGGATAATGCGACGGCCTTGCTGATTAAAGTTCAAAAAGATGCTGCTTCGCCGATTGCGGGAGCCAGCGTGCATTTGACCAACTCTTTGGGTTATGATGCGACGCTTACGACAGTAGCGGACGGGATGGCCTTTTTTCCTATAGTCGCCGATCCGCCTTTTGCCGCGGGAACATATGATTATACAATCACAGCCACGGGTTACGACAATTCTTCCGGTCAAGTTGACGTAAGCGCAAATATTTTAAAAACAGAAGAAGTAACTATGACAGTAACTCCTTAAATTATGCTTAGAAAAAACCAGCGGAAAAAATATCCCGGAATGAGTTTAGTGGAAATGTTGGTAGCCATTAGCATTTTTGCCATCGGTATGTTGGGATTTACGACATTGTTTGTCCGTTCCTGGCGCCAGAATTCCTACACTATGGAAATGGGGGAAACCGCCATGGCGGTTTCTCAAGGGGTAAATAAGTTAGTCGGTTATTTGCGCGAAGTCAGGCAGGGTGACAATGGCGCTTATCCCGTAGTTTCAGCGGACGATAATGACCTGGTAGTTTTTAGTGATTATGATCAAGACGGCATCACGGAGCGGTTGCATTTTTATCTTAGCAATGGAAATATTCTGATGGGTATCCGCAAACCGACTACCGGCATGCCGAAAACATATGCTAGCGGTGATGCCTCAACCGTCACAATTATATCGCATATTGTGAATGATGCGGCCACGCCCGTGTTTGCCTATTATGACAGCAGTTATCCGGAAGACAGTATTAATAATCCGATTGATACGCCAGCCACGGCTCCCAATGTCCGGTTGGTAAGAGTTGATTTATATATGAATATTGATCCCAACCGTCCGCCGGATAATGTCCAAATCAAAACTTTTGTGGAAATGCGCAATCTCAACGATCATGACCGATTTACAAATTAAAATAATTCAACTTAAAATAAAAAATTTTCAGATGCTAAAAATAAATAAAAAATTAAATTATTATCTGGTCAAAGGTTCAGCGATTGTTTATGCCCTGATTATCATGTCGGTTGTGGCAATTTTACTCACTTCCATTTTGCAATATATCGTTTCACAAATGAAATTCAATACGAACCGAGTGGAAAGAGAACGCGCTTTTCAGATCGCGGAAGCGGGAGTTTATTATTATCGGTGGTATTTAGCGCATGTAACGGCTGGAATGACAGCAAGCCAATTAGAAACTTTTTGGGAGAGCGAGGCTCCAGGAGGAATGAAAGAGTATGACGAAGTGGAGTATAAAGATCCGGAAACCCAAATAGGAATCGGCAGATATAAAATAATTGTCGAAAAATCCAATCCGCAATCAACAGTTGTTATGGCCAATGTGACGGGTTGGACATATATTGAACCCGAAGCTGTTAGAGAAATTCAGATTAGATTTCGGCGGTCGTCTTGGAGCGAATATATTTTCTTGTCTAATAGTTTCCTGAATTTTGGCAATCAATCCGAAGTTTTTGGAAAAGTTTTTTCCAATAACGGCATCCGTTTTGACGGTATCGCGCATAATACGGTTAGTTCACTGTTGCCGTCTTTTAATGATCCGACTTACGGAGGGAATAGACAGGAATTCGGCGTGCATACGACGGTTGAACCGGCAGATCCCAGCGCTCCAAGCTATCCTTGGCCGGACGGCACCGTACCCGATCAGCCAGATGTTTTCATGGGGGGGCGGTCTTTTCCTATGCCGGAAGTGAGCTTTACCGGAGTAATGACAGATTTAGATTATATGAAAAGCCAAGCGCAAAATGGTTTTGGGAAATATTTTGACAACAGCGGATTAGGCAGAAGGATTAATTTAAAAAGTGATGGAACTTATAATATGTGCGTCGTCGATACGGCTCAAATTAATCTGCATACCATTAGCAAATATAAGAAAATCAATTGCAATACCGGAAATGTTGTCAGTGGAACTTGTAATTCTTGCAGCGGAGAATGTCTATGCAATTATCCTATTGTTAACAACGGAGTTATTTTTATCGAAGATACTGCCTGGATAGAGGGCTCAATTAATAATAAGAGATTAACCATTGCGGCGGCTAATCTGACTGGTAGCGGAAATGAAGCGGATATTTATATCGGAATTAGCAATAATAATTTACGTTACGCGGCTTATGATTGCGACAATATTTTAGGGCTGGTGGCGCAAAAAGATATTCGAGTGCTAAATGAATGTCCAACCGATTTTATTGTCGATGCTGCCTTATTAGCCCAAGGAGGAGTAGTGGGCATTAATGACAATGGTTTTAGTGGCAAAGATTCATTGACATTTAATGGGGCCATTGCTTCTTTTTTGCAGCCATATTTTATGCATGGTTTTAGCGGTTTTGCGTTGCGAGTGTATAATTTTGATAATAATCTGTTATATTGTCCGCCGCCTTATTTTCCCACTGGCACGGAATATTCCATAGATCTCTGGGATGAGCTATAATAGAATAGCTTTTAGCTTATAGGTTTTAGCTTTTAATGTAAAAGAAAAATAAAAAATGAATTTTTTAAATAAAAATCTGATCAGTTTTGAACCGAAATTTTTTGGGCTGGATTTGAGCGATCTTTCCTTGAAAATTTTTCAAGTGGAAAAAATCGGCAAGTTTGATCGAATTCGCAATTTTTGTTCGCTTCCGATCGCGCGGGGGAATATTGAAGATGGCAAAATCATCGATAAGGAAAAAGTGGCTCAAATTATCCGGGAAGCGGTAAAAAAAGCCGGACCGAAGAAAATCAATACCAAAAAAGTCGTTTGTTCTTTGCCGGAGTCCAATATTTTTTTAAGGATTATCCATATTCCTAAAATTGAAAAAGAAGAGGCGAATCAGGCCATAAAGTGGGAAATGGAAGCTAATATTCCTCTGCCGATCGAAGAAGTTTATTTCGACTGGCAATTTTTGGAAGATGAACCGGAGAGCGGCAAAAATAAACAAAGCGTCTTAACGGTGGCGGTTTCCCGGAAAGTTGTGGATGATTTTATGGAAACATTTAAGCTTTCCGGTTTGGAAGTGTATGATTTGGAAATAGAATCCATTGCCAGCGCCAGAAGCCTAGTCAGCAGCGCGGAAAAAAGAGAAAACATTTCTCTGATTGTCGATATCGGAGCCAAAAGAACCAGTTTTATTATGGTTGAAGGCAATGTTCCTTGTTTCACCTCCAGCATTCCCTTTTCTTCAGAAAATATCAACGACGCTATTTCTAAAAAAATGAATATCAACGAAGAAGAAGCGGAAGAGGTTAAGGTTACTTTTGGAATTGAAAATTTCAATAAAGATAATCCGATTTTTAATTCCATTAAATATCTTTTGGAAAATTTGGTGGTGGAGATAAAAAAGACCATTGATTTTTATGTGGTAATATCAAAAACTCCCAAAGAGATAAAGAAAATCATCCTTTGCGGCGGAGGATCTAATTTGAAAAGCCTGGCGGCTTATCTGGCTCAAAGAATCGGCAAGGAGGTCGTTTTAGGCGATCCGCTGATTAATTTAAATTTAGAAAAAAAAGAATTAAACAAAATAAACAAAGAAAATTGCATCGGCTACGCCACGGTGATCGGATTAGCCATAAAAAAACCTTACTATGGAAATTAAATTAAATCTTATTCCTCCATTGCGGAAAAGGGAGATTAAAAAACTCTATTCTTTGCGCATGCTGGCCCGGTGGCAGGTGGAAATTTTTCTAGTCCTTCTGATTTTTTTAGGTTTACTTTGGCACATCAGTTATATTTTAAAAATAAAAACGGATTCCAGTTTAAAACAAATAGAAATGTCGCGTCAGAGTTTTTCCTATAAAGATATGCAGGATTACAAGAAAAAAATAAAAGAAGCCAATACTCAAGTAATGAATGTTGAAAAAATTCAAAAAGGCCAGCTTTATTGGTCGGAACTTTTAGACAAAATTAACGGGATAATTTTTACGGGCATTAAAATTGACAGTCTGGGCACGAAAAATTACCAGGTATTTTTAACCGGAGTGGCTGATAACCGCGATGATCTGGCCGGTTTCAAAGAAAAATTAACCCAAGAAAGTTGTTTCACGGAAGTGGATTTCCCGCTGGCCAATTTGGTAAACAGGGAAAATCTGGTTTTTCAGATGCAATTTACGGTTAAAGAAGAATGCGTTAAAATAATCAAATGAAAAATTTCTGGAAAAAATATAAAATCCAAGCGATTATAGCGGGTTATTTCCTTTTTTTGGGCATTTTTACTTACGGGGGGATTTTTACGGTAATCAAAAATATTAAAAACGGAGCGGATGAAATTCAGAAGAAAATAATCGATAACGAAATTGATAAAAAAAATCTGAATAAAATTCCGCAATTAGTCGGCGATTATGAAATTTTTTCTTCTCAAGAAAACAATTTTGATGTGATTTTGGAGAAAGAATCGGAAATTGAATTCATTAAATCTCTGGAAGAGCTGGCTAAAGAAACCGGAAACGAAATCAGCTTGAAATTGATTGAAGAAGAAAGCTCTCAAGCCAAAGATGTTAAGGAAAAAACCAAAACCGAAGAAAAAAACAAAAAAGATATCAAAAATAATTTACCATATGAAAATTATATCGTTATTCAATTGGAATTGAGAGGGGAATATCCGGGATTGGTGAGATTTTTAAAGAAATTGGAAAATATGGATCATTTTGTTAATGTGGTGGCCCTTGATTTGAAAAAAGAAGAGAACCAGATAGAAGAAAAACCGGGCAATCCTTTTGTCAGTTCGGATAATTCAGAGAAAGAGGAAAAAGAAGCCAGCCGAAAAAAAGAAATATTAAAAAGCCTAATTGACCTGATTGTTTACATCAGGTAATAAAATCGTGAATTTCAACGAATTTAAATTAAAAGTTAAATCCCGATGGGTCAGAATTAATTTTTTTGATCGGAGCTTGAATTTCTTTTTTAAAAAAAATCGAATCTTTTTGGTCGTTTTTTCTTTGATTATTTTCAGTTATTGCGCTTATCTCTGGTATAGTTATATTTATCATCCCGGCTGGAGCGAAGCCAAAAAGCAAGAATATATCGAATCTCGAAAAGAAGAGGACGTGGTTTTTAATAAAAACAGATTTAATAAAGTTATTTCTGAAATAGAAAGCCGCGAGAATTATTTTCAAAAATCAGTGGAAAATATTCCCGACATCTTTTCTTTAGAATAAAACCAAAGAAAAATCCCCCGCCAAGGCGGGGGATTTTTTTGGTGCGTTTGTTTGACGAAATCCGAACCTTTTTTGAACGAAACTGATGGCGCGCTTCGCGCGCCAAACTGAACGCTCGGGCGGGCAAAAAGGAAGGGGGTTGGGGGGAAGGAATTTTTGCCCGCCCTCGCTTTCCGCCGTCACCGAATTTCGTGCCAACGAAGTTGGCGCGCCACCTAAATCATTTTGTCGTTTTCTATTTTAGTACATTTTTACTCTAACTTATTTTAGCAAAAATTCCCGACATGGTCAAAATTAAATCGATTTACCCATAAATATCTTTTCCAAAATGCCGCTTTCAAAAAGTTTTTGCGAAGCGTCTTCTGCTACAACTTTTCCTTTATCCAGAATGTAACCGCGACTGGCTATACTAAGTAACGATTTGATATTATGCTCAACTATTAAAATTGCTGTTTTGTGTTTCTCATTTATCTCCCTAATCTTCGCAAAGACTTCTTTAACGATTTTTGGTGCAAGACCAAGTGATGGTTCATCAAGAAGCAATATTTTCGGTTCGGTCATTAGTCCTCGTGCCAAAGCGAGCATTTGCTGTTGTCCGCCAGAAAGCGTTCCGGCTTTAGCTTTGCGCTTTTCCTTCAATACTGAAAAAGTTTCCATTACTTCAGCGATTCGTCTTTTTAACTCATTTTTATCACTGACATTAAATCCGCCTATTTCCAAATTTTCTTCAATCGTCAGGTGGCTAAACACCCGTCGGCCTTGCGGTACAAAAGAAATGCCCCTTTGCGCGATTTCATAAGAAACTGGTTTTATCTCTTTTTCGTGCCATAAAACTTTTCCGGAACGAATCGGTGCCAAACCGAAAATCATTTTGAGTACCGTTGATTTGCCTGCACCATTTGGTCCCATCAAAGCCACGATTTCGCCTTCGTCAAGCGAAATATCAACGTCGTCAAGCGCTCTTATTCCGCCGTAGTGAACTGAAACATTATGGAGTTGTAGTAAAATTTCTTTTTCCATATTTAATTACCAAAATACGCCTCAATAATCTCTTTTCTTTCCAAAACAGATTCGGGTTTGCCTTCGGCCAATAGCCGACCTTCATTCATAACAAAAATATAGTCGCATAGCTCTCGGATTAAACCTATATCGTGCTCAATCAAGATAACGGTTTTATTTTTCTGCTTTAATTCTTGAACAATAATAGAAACGATTTTCCTCATTTCTGGGGAAAGCCCCGCAAAAGGTTCATCAAAAAGATAAACCTCCGCCTTCATTGCCAACGCTCGAGCAATCTCTAAAAGTTTCCGCTGGCCGTAGGAAAGATTGGCAGCCAACTGATTTTTCTTTTTCCAAAGACCGACTTTCTGTAAAACCTCCTCGGCGATTTTATGGTGGTATTCAATGTGTTTTTCAAAAAGCGAACTAAAAATATTTCTCTCGGTTATGACAACCAAAATATTGTCCAGCACCGTCATTTGCTCAAACAGTCGGACATTCTGAAATGTACGGGTAATGCCGTAGAAAAAAACTTGATGCGGTAATATCCTTGTAATTTTTTCTGTCTCATCAACAACAATTTCGCCGCTATCAATTTTCAGAACTCCGCTCAAAAGATTAATGAGCGTTGTTTTGCCGGAACCGTTTGGCCCGATAATACCGGTGATTTGTCCCTTCTCAATCCCGATTGAAAGCCGGTCAATGGCATAAACACCATTAAATCGCTTTACTAAATTTTTTGTCTCAATAATTTTCATAACTTGTATTCGCCTATTAATCCTTGTGGTCGATAGAGCATGAGCAAGATTAAAATTATGCCATACACCACTTGTCGCATTTGGGCATCAATATCAGACGAAAAGCCGACAAAACGTAAAATTTCAGGAAGTAGTATCAAAAACAGCGCGCCCAGGATCGAACCGCGCAGATTACCAAGCCCACCCAAAATGATAATCGCGAGAATGAACATTGACTCCGTCAATTGGAAACTGGAAGGGTCAATGAAAGTAATATAGGAAGCAAAGAGAGAACCTGCAACCGCCGCCATTGCGGCGGAAATAATAAAAACCACAAGTTTAAAAGACAAAGTCTTGTAGCCGAAAACGGCAATAGCGGTTTCGTCTTCACGAATTGCTTTCAATACTCGGCCGAAAGAGGAATTGACAATAAAGCGCGAGGCAAAATACACCAAAACAAAAAATATCAAAGCAAGAATCAAAAAATTAAAATTGTTAGCAAAATTTATGCCGAACAATTCCGGCCGGGAAATTCCGGGAACACCAAGAGAACCATTGGTCAGATTTTGCCAGTTGAGAAAGACGGCAAAGATAATCGCATTAAATCCAAATGTGACAAGCGCATAATAATCGCCTTTGAATTTAGACAAAACCACCCCGACGAAGAAACTTATGACTACTACTATCACAATTCCTGAAACCAAAGAGCTGAAAAATCCAACTCCACTTTTTGTCAGAAATATTGCGGTAGTATATGCACCAATACCGTAAAAAGCGGCATGAGTTACTGGCAGGTACCCCATATACTAGACACAGATTCTCAGATATAATCAAAAGCATA
>PEVT01000046.1 GCA_002780175.1 Candidatus Moranbacteria bacterium CG06_land_8_20_14_3_00_40_12
GAAGTATTTTATGAAAAAAATTGAAAAAATGTTAAAATCTGAAAACGACGATGTTGCACTTCAGAATAGAATTCTAGAGTTTTCGGCCTTTTAGGCAATAATTAAATTACTGAAATAAAATGTCTGCTGAATTTTATAATCTAAGTGAGTTGTGTGATAAAATACAATATTGTAAGCCGAAAATCCACTACGGGGTCAACCCGAAGCAAAAAGAAAGCGATTTTTACATCGCTTTCCGGATTATTTCAGTTAAAGCCCGTATTTAGTTTTGTTTTGATTATGTTCTTCCAGCGTGCGGGAAAAAATCGTCCGGCCGGTTTGCGGATCGTTTAAAAAATAATTGAAATCGGAATCCTTGGGAAAAATCGCCGCCTTCAAAGTCGCGCTGCCCGGATTGCCAATCGGACCGGGCGGCCAGCCTTGGTTTAAATAAGTGTTATAGGGAGAAACGGTTTGCGTATCTTCCCAAGTATACTGTTTTTTATTGACGCCTAAAACATAAGCCAGTGTGGCGCAGCTTTGCAGCGGTTGGCCGATTTTAATCCGATTCCAAAATATTCCGCTGACCAGTTCCCAATCTTCTTTTGTTTTCACTTCCATTTCCAGGATGCTGGCTAAAGTAATCACCTCGTAAAGCGACTTTTTTTGCCGGATAATTTCTTTTCTGGCGCTTTCGTCTACTTTTTGATCGAAATTATCCAGCATTTTTTTGATTATTTCTTCGGAACCGGAATCCGGAGCGAAAAAATAAGTATCGGGAAAAAGAAATCCTTCCAACGTCGCTTCTTGAGGCAATTCGCTTAAAAAAGCATAACCGTATTTTTCCTTAAAATAAGCCGGATTTTGAGCTAAAACAGAAAAATCAGCGGAATTTTTCAATCCGCTTTTTTGGATTCTTTGAGAAATTTTCTCCAAATTCCAGCCTTCCGGAAAAGTTAAGACCACTTCTTCGGGGATGATTTCTTCTTTTTTAGTCAGGCGCAAGGCTATTTCCGGAATAGCCATCTGCCCGCTTAGGTGGTATTTGCCGGGATAAATTTTTTTATTATGAAATTTCAGATACAAAAAGAAAAATGTTTTTCCGGCAATTAGATCTTCTTTTTCAAGATTATTCGCAATCATCCAAACTCCCTCTCCTTCCCTGACCTCAAAAAGGCCTTCTCTCATCCTGTCGGTTTTTCCGTAATAAGTTTCAAAATAAAAATAAAAAATCCCGCTTAGAAGCGAAATGCCAATCAGCAAAAAAATTATCGTTTTTTTCTTCATTCTTAACCTTAATTCTTTATAAACGGAACAAATTCAAAACCCGGAAATCGTTCTTCGAAGAAATTATTTTCATCTTTTTTCTCCAAACAATAAAGCGTTTGATTCACCGGAATAACCAGCTTGCCGCCGATTTTCAGCTGTTCCTTCAGCGCCGGGGGAATTTCTTCCACGGAAGCGGAAACTAAAATTCGATCAAAGGGAGCTTCCCGGGGAAAACCTTCGAATCCATTGGCCTCATAAAATTCCGCTATCCCTTTCCCGCAAAAACCGAATTTCTGGACGTTTTTTTTCCCGAAATCAACCAATTCTTTTATCCTTTCCAGCGCCACTACTTTGCCTTTTTCTCTGACCACAAAGGATAACAGAGCCGTGGTCCAACCGGAACCGCTTCCGATATCCAGAATTTTTTGATCAACTCGGGGATTGAGCAATTCCAGCATAAAAGCCACCGTCAAAGGCTGGGAGATAGTTTGCCCGTATCCGATCGGCAACGCGATATTGGCTTCGGACTGATCCTCCAATTCCCGGGGCAGAAATTCTTTTCTTTCAATATTAAAAAAAGCTTCTATTAAAACATCCGATTTCAGATAGCCTTGTTTTATCAAGCTGTTAATTAGCTTGCTCATAATTTTTAAGGATATTTCTAATTCTATTCTCCGATAATCTGGATGATTATTTCCCGATTTCTCGCTCCATCCATCTCGGCCAGGAAAATATTCTGTCTTTCCGTCAGCAGTATCTTTCCGCCCTCGATCGGTAAAGTTTCGCTCACTCCGATAAGCATGGTTTTGCAGTGAGAATGGCCATTGCTTCTGCCGTCCGACTTCTTTGAGCGGTTAAGTTCAAAAAGGTCGTGCGAATAACGATCGCTGATAGGCACCAGACGATAAAGAACCCGCATAAAATCCTGCAGCAACATTGATTCGTTATGGTTAACGATGATGCCGGCGCTGGTATGCGGGGCGTAAATTAAAACCTGGCCTTCCCGAATTCCGGAATTCCCCACAATTTCTTCCACTTTGTCGGTGATGTCCAAAAATTCCACCTGGCTTTTAGACTGGACTCTTATTTTTTGTTTATAAATCTTCATTTTTATTTTTTTTAAATTGCCCCGGTTTTAAAAAAGCCGGACTGCTTATGTTGATATTTTATCAATTTTCAAGACTTTTATCAACTCCAGAACTAGAGGAATTTTTCCAGCTCGCTTTTAAGCGTTTCTTTGGCTTGAATACCGACAAAATCCTTAACCACTTTTCCATTTTTAAAAATCTTAAAAGCCGGAATGGACATTATCCCATAATGGGAAGCCAATTTTGGATTTTCATCCACATTGACTTTGCCGACCTTAAACCGGCCTTTTGATTCTTCGGCTAGTTCATCCATCAAGGGAACCATCGTTAAACACGGACCGCACCAGGGCGCCCAAAAATCAACCAGCGCCGGAGCCGGATTTTTTATTACTTCCGATTGAAAATTTTTTTCGTCTAAAATTAAAGACATGGAGTTTATTTTAAATTTAATTAATATGATTGCGCGCTTCATTGTCATTGCGAGCCCACCGAAGGCGGATAAATTCCGCGACGCAATCTAATTTGAAATTTAGATTGCCACAGTCGTTCCGAAACGGAACTCCTTCGCAATGACACTAAATCCGATTATGTATGAAGTAAATACCTATGAATATTAGCACGATTCCGATGATAAAATCAATAAGCGCGATATTTTTTTTCAAAAAAATTCCGGTTTTCCCGCTGCGCGCCAGAAAAAAAAGCAAAATTGAAAATATCAATAGCGGAAAAATAAAAATCAGATTGTAAAGAAAAAGCTGTTTTAAAAAAAACCCAAGCGTATTTTTTTGAGAAAGAACGGAAACCAAATCGATATAGGGGCGGTTGGCGCAGGGAAAAAGCAAAAAACTGCCTCCGAATCCTAAAAAAATGAAACCTATCCAATGGCCAACGCGGCGCAATAAATCCAATCGGGGAGATTTCCAGATCAGTTTCAAATCAGCCAGAGAGGGAAAAAGAGAAGTTAATCTTTTTTCCCGATTCAAAAAACCCGACAGGCTCAATAATCCGCCAAAAATGGCTAAAAATCCCATCAACACGGACAAAAACCAGGAAATTTTAAAAGGGGTTTCATTGCCAAAATTCCAAAAACCCAAAAGAAAATAAGAAAGAAAAACCGCTCCCGTAAAAAAAAATCCCAGCCACTGGAGTTTTTCCCCGTTGCGGAAAAAAATAAACAGCGCCAGCAAAAAAACCATGACGGATAAAGAACAGGGGTTGAGCGAATCCAGAAAAGACATGCTTAGCAAAAATCCCCAGGAAAAATCATTTTCCGGAGTTTTTTTAAAAACGAGCGCCGCTTGATTCAGGGCCTTTATTTTTTGCGGGTCAGAAAATTCCATTGCCGTCACTTTTTCAATTTCCGACTGGAATTTATCGATAATCGGCTGGTCGCCCAGCAACATTTTGTCTTCGAAAATAACTACCGGCCAACCGCGTTTTTCTTTCGGCACCAAGAAAGCGTCAAAAAAACTATTGAGATAATCCAGATTATAATAATCAGAAGCCTCAATGGATTTTATCTCATAATCGTTGTAAATATTGTTTTCCCGAAAAAACTTGTCTACCCGCTGGCAATGAGCGCAATCTTCGCTGAAAAAATAAAGCGCCTTTTGGGGATTGTCTTTCGCCCAAAGCAATTTGCCGGTTGACGGGAGAAAAAGAAAAAATATAAATAAGAATAAAAAAAACTTTTGCATAAGTTATTATTTTCCAAAACGCCTCTGCCTTTGAGCGTAATCCTTCAGCGCTTCGTCGAATTTTTTTTCGTCAAAATCCGGATAATATTCGCAAGAGAAATAAAGTTGGGCGTCCGCCACGTCCCACATCATAAATCCGGAACTTAAATGGGGTTCGCCGCCGGTGCGAATCACCAGATCCACCGCCGGAATTTCCCGAGTCATCAGGTTGTCTTTGATGATTTTGGCGGTTATTTCTTCCGCCGAACCGTATTTCTTGACTATCTCCCTGACCGCTCCAATCATTTCATCCGTTCCGCTGTAAGCCAGAAAAAAATTCAAAATTCTTTTTTGGTAATTCCGGGTTTTATCGATAATTTGGTTAATTATTTCTTTGAGCGACTCGGGAAACTGTTCTTGCCAGCGCCCGATAAAATTAATCCTTACTTCTTTTTCGGCGATATTCTTATCTTCAATCAAACGAGAGAAGTATTTTTCGTAAATCTTAAGCAAAGCCCTCTTTTCTTCAAGCGGTCTTTTCTTGAGATTATCCAAAGAGGAACCCCAAAAAGAAAGGCAATGAATACCCTTTTGCGCTGAAAATTTAATCAGTTTTTCCAAATTTTTGGCGCCGGCTTCATGGCCTTCCCAAGCCGGTAAGCCTCTTTTTTTAGCCCAACGGCGATTTCCGTCCGGAATAATCGCCACATGGTTAGGCAGTTTTTCGATTGTTTGTTCCATCATAATGAATAAATTCTAACTTAAAATAACAAAATAGACAATTCAAATAATAAGCTCCTTTGGGGATTATTTTTTTCTGGCGGCTATATAATCAGCCGTGGAAAGCAAGAAATCTTCAGCTTCAGGTTCCATATCAGCTTGAGCCAAAGATTCTTTAGCTTCAGCCACCAATCCGGAAATCAAATTTTGAACATAGCGCAATGCTCCGCTCTTTATCATAATCTCCTGGAATTTTTTTATTTCCGCGCGGGAAATATTTTTCCGGCCCAGCACTCCTTTAAGAAAAGTTTTCTGCTCCCGATCGCCCAGTTCCTGCGCTTTAAACAACATCAGAGTTTTTTTGCCTTCCTGAATATCCAAGCCGATTTCTTTGCCCATTTTTTTTTCTGATCCGAAAATTCCCAAAATATCATCCTGAATCTGAAAAGCCACGCCCAGCGGCAGAGCATAGGCGCTTAAAGTTTTAAAAATTTTCTCCTCCGCTCCGGCTAAAATCGCTCCTAAATTCAGCGGCCCTTCAATAGTATAACCGGCAGTTTTATATTCATACATCTTCAAGATAGCTTCTTCGGAAGTTTTTCCGGAACTGTCCATATAAACATCCTGGATTTCCCCGGTGACTGCTTGCGAAACAATCGTTTGAACTTGATTGAGAGCCTTGACTATCAGCTTCGAAGGAAAATCGGAAGTAAAAACCACCTGGTTGCCCATCGTTGACAGCATATCGCCAAAAATCAGCGCCATGGAATTGCCGAAATGCCCCGCGCTTTCCGGATTGAAAAAAAGCCGGCTGATTTTAGCGTATCTGGCGTTAATCGTTTCCACTCCGTGCCTTATCTTGCCGTGATCGATGATATCGTCGTGCATCAGCAGAAAATTATGTATTAGCTCGATACTGATGGAAGTTTTGAGGATTTTTTCCCGGTTTTTTCCCCCTCCGGCGATATAGCCCCAATACATAAAAGCCGGCCGGAGTCTTTTCCCGCCGGAAAGAATTATTTTTTTGGCCTGCTTGGCTAAATCAGTGGTAAAAAAATCCAGTTTCTTTATTTCTTTTATTTTCCTGTCTAGATAAACAGCCAGTTCCCGGTCAATCTGCTTTTTAAAGCCTTCAAAAAACTTTTTAATATCCATCCGGTTCTATTTTTATCAATTTTTATTATAACCCATCATAGCTTAAATAAGTTTTTCTGACAAGAAAATTGTCCGGTTTTTTTCTCCATAATTTGAATTTTTTAATCTTAAGACTGCTAGAATTCTATTCTGAAGTGCAACATCGTCGTTTTCAGATTTTAACATTTTTTCAATTTTTTTC
>PEVT01000027.1 GCA_002780175.1 Candidatus Moranbacteria bacterium CG06_land_8_20_14_3_00_40_12
GCATTTGAGGATTGGTTGTATACATATTGGAAAACGTTAGTTTTTAACTGGTTATTCTATACCAGAAAACGTTTCCAAGCTATTGGGCTATTACGTACCCATTGACATTTGCTTAGATTTATGATATTATTAACAGTTAGTGGAATTTTTAACAAAACAAATAAAAAAAGGAGAAAAAAATGAGAAAAATCCTTTCTAGGTTTTTTGGCTCTTTGGCCGGACTTTCTTTTGTAAGCGGCCTTATCCTTGCCGCTTCCAACATTCAGGGTAGGCGGGTGCCCGATGGGTATCCGCTGGATCCCTGGTGGTTGGAGTTAGGACTACTCACGGTAGTCCCCTTAGTAGCCATTTCTCTGGCTGTAGCAATATGGCCAGAAGAAAATCCGGTTCTTCCTGAAAAAAAATTTTATCAGGGAGAGAGTAAGCATTTACTCCTTCCCTGATACCCTCCCCGCCCGCGGACAACATCATCGTTCGTCGGGCGGGGATACACCGGAAGCTTTGCTCATCAAACATATCAGCCTTCCGGTTTTTTCTTTGCTTAAAAATTATACTTTTGTCATTGCGAGGGAGCGTAGCGACCGCGGCAATCTAATTTTTGAATTTATTAAATTGTTTCTCCCGCCTTTAGCGAGAATTAAGACACATTTTATGCGTACGCTTAATTTATTGTCTAAATTTTTATCTTAAAAAATACGCCCTACGCTATTTATCGCAACACTTGTATTATTTATATATTGTCAGCACCTCGGCTCCATCTTTCGTCACGACGATTGTGTTTTCATAATGGGCGCTTAATTGGCCATCTTTGGTTCTAAACACCCAGCCGTCTTTGGCTAAAACCGTCCGGAAACCGCCCGCGTTGACCATCGGTTCCAAAGCCAGCGTCATTCCTTCTTTCAAAACCAAACTGGGATCTTTTTTGTCATAATAATTGGGCACGTAAGGATCTTCGTGCAGTTCCCGGCCCACTCCGTGTCCTACTAAATTGCGCACCACCGAAAAGCCCCGGCTTTCGACATATTTTTGCACGGCGCGGGAATACTCGCTAAGTTGCGCTCCGGCTCTGATCTTTTTTACTCCTTTCCAAAAAGATTGTTCCGTTACCCGTGCCAGTTTTTCGGCTTCCGGCGAAACCGATTTCACCAAAAAAGTGCGCGCCATGTCCGTAACCAGGCCTTGATATCTCATCCCGATATCGATTTTTAAAAGATCGCCCTCTTGGATTTTTTTATTTTTACCGGGAATTCCGTGCACCACCTCGTCATTAAGGGAGGCGCAGATATTCCCCGGAAAAGGATGGCCGCTCTCTTTACCGAAATTTTTAAAAACCGCTTCTCCCCCAATAGCAAAAACCAGCCTTGCAGCCAGCTCGTCTAACACTTGGGTATTTTGTCCCGGGAAAACTTTTTTTTCGATTTGCCGCATGATTTCCGCCAATTTCTTTCCGCCTTCCCGCATCGCCGCAATTTCTTTTTTGGATTTGATAATAACCACTTTTTTTATAATCTTGATAAAATAAACCGGGTCTAATCCGGCATATTCTTTAGAATTTCCCGGGAAACTTTCTCAATCGACTTTTCTCCGTTCAGTTCAACTAAAATTCCCTGCTGCCTGAAATATTCTAAAACCGGCATCGTTTCTTTTTGAAAAACTTCCAGTCTTTTTTTAATGCCTTCCGGAGTATCATCTTTTCTGCGGGTTATTTCTCCCTGGCAAAAAGGACACCGGTCGGTTTCTTTCTTTATGTCTTTACCCATAATCAGAATTTTCCCGCAGTGGTCGCAGTTCCAGCGCCGGGAAATGCGCCGGATCGATTCGGCTTTAGAAATATCGATAAAAAAAACTTTATCAATCCGGCGCCCGAATTCCTGCAAGGCTTCTTCCAGATATTGCTCCTGATCCAAAGTTCTAGGCACTCCGTCAAAAACAATCCCCTGATCGCTGCGGAAAGATCCGATTTTTAAATGCAACACTTCCCGCAAAATCCGGCTGGAAACCAAAGTTTTTTTCACGTTTTGAATAGCGTATATTTCCTGGCCGATAGCGTCTTTTTTTTGGGAAAATTCGCGCAAAGTCCGCCCCATATCAATATGCTCCAGATTGAATTTTTTAGCCAAAATTTCCGACTGGACGCCTTTGCCGCTGCCGGCTTTTCCTAAGACAATAATGTTCATGTTTTTTGATTTAAAATCCTTCGTAATCGCGCATTACCAGCTGACCCTCAATTTGTTTAATGGTTTCAATCACCACGGAAACCACGATTAGCAGTCCTGTTCCGCCGATGGAAACCGAATTAATATTGGTCGCGCCTTGGACAATAAAGGGCAAAACGGCGATCAGACCCAAAAAAAGCGCGCCGGAAAGAATGATCCGGTTCATAATATGATAAAGATATTCCGCCGTATTGGCTCCGGGACGGATGCCGGGAACATAGCCGCCTTGTTTTTGCAGGCTTTCGGAAATTTTATTGGGATCAAAAACCACCGCGGTATAAAAATAAGTAAAAGCCACCACCAGAAAAAAGTAAGTTATCCCGTAAAACAGCTGATTTTGAAAAATTCCACCGATAAAACGGGCGGCGGAAGCCACCGTCGGATTAGAAACATTCACTAAAAAATTAGCTATCATTCCGGGAAAAAGCATGATCGACATGGCAAAAATTATCGGAATCACTCCAGCCTGGTTGACCCGGAGCGGGAGATGCGTGGAAGTCCCTCCATACATCCGGTTGCCGCGGATTCTTTTAGCGTAAGAAACGGGAATGTTTCTTTGCCCCTCATTGACAAAAACTATTCCGGCAATGGCGGCTATGATGATAATCAGGAGCAGAATATAAGTAAAAAACTGGGAGGAATCTTGCGTGGCAAAAATTCGCGATACCGCTCCCGGCAAACCGGCCACGATTCCGGCAAAGATAATCAGAGAAACGCCATTGCCGATTTTCTTCTCGGTAATCAACTCTCCCAGCCACATCAAAAATATTGTTCCCGCCACCGCCACCACGATTAAATAAAACATTTCAAAAGAAGTTATATTTCCGATGACTCCCTGGCTGCGAAAAAGAGAAACCATTCCGAAGGTTTGCATAGCTGCCAGCGGAACGGTAATCCATCTGGTCCATTGATTGAATTTTTGCCGTCCGATTTCCCCTTCTTCCTTGTAAAGCTGCTCCAAACGGGGAACAATCATAGTCAAGAGCTGCATAATAATCGAAGCTGTGATGTAAGGGCCCACTCCCAGCATCACGATGGAAATACTGCTTAAACCTCCGCCGGAAAACAAATTTAAGAGTCCGAACAGTTGATTGCCTTCAAAAAAATTCCGGAGCTGCGTCTGATCCACTCCGGGAACGGGAATATTGGCGGCTAAACGGAAAACTATCAGCAGAGCCAAGATGAAGAAAATTTTATTTCTTAGCTCCCGGATTTTAAAAATTTGAATTATTTTTTCCAACATTTATTTTATCTTTTCCGGAACTTCTTGAATTTCTCCTCCCGCCGTTTCAATGGCCTTCCGGGCCGCCGCGCTTATTAAAATATCCCGGCTTATTTTCAGCTTAATTTTAACGGGAGAGTTCCCCAAAATTTTTATTTTCCGCCCTTGTGTTTCCATTTTATCAAAAAAGCTTTTTTTTATCAAAGTTTCCCGACTGACCAAATCGCTGTCTTTAAATTTCTGGTCTAATTCAATCACATCTACAATCAAGTTTTTCGCCTTGATTGATTTAAAGCCTCTTATTTTTTTCAGGCGGTCAACCAGAGACGACCGGCCGCCTTCAAACAACGGATCAATAGAAACTCCGCTTCTGGCTTTTTGCCCCTTGTTGCCCCGGCCGGAATAAGTCCCCTTCTTGCCTCCGCGGCCGATACTTTTTCTTTTCTTGCGTTTCTTAAGTTTTAATGTATGCATCTGCATCTTGTTTTATGAAATTTTATTCCCGCTAAAAAGCGGTTTGGCTGGCCGGCGAATGCTCCGCGATTTATTGCGAAAACAAATCCCGGGGTTTGCCCTAAAATTAATACGGTTTATTTTTTTCCTCCAGACGATTTTTTCTGGAAAGGGAACTTCCCGATTCTATTAAAGCTTTAATGGTAGCGCGAGCCACATTCAGCTTATTAGAAGTTCCCAGCGATTTAGAAACAACGTCTTTTATCCCCGCCAAATTAACCACCGCGCGCACCGCGCCGCCGGCGATAATTCCTTTTCCGGAAGCCGCCGGTTTCAAGATTATTTTAGCGCTTCCTTGTTTGCAAAAAACATCCTGTGGAATGGTATTTTTCTTCATTACCACGGTTATCATATTCTTTTTTCCATCTTCAAAAGCTTTGCGAATCGCTTCTGAAACATCCCCGCCTTTGCCGACGCCCACGCCCACTCTGCCTTTGCGATTACCAATTACCAAAGTCGCCCGAAAACGAAAACGCCGGCCGCCTTTGACAACTCTGGTTACTCTCGCCAAATCCAAAAGCTTCTGATCAAATTCAGGTTTTTCTCTTCGGGGTCTCATTTTTCTTTCTCGTTCTTGAGGCATATTGTTTAAAATAATTCAAAAAAATAATTAACAAATTAAAAAATCAAGCCTCCCTCGCGCGCGCTTTGCGCCAAATTTTTTATTTTTCCGTGAAATTTGTAGCCGGAACGGTCAAAAACCACTTTTTTAATACCGGCTTTAAAACATTTTTCAGCCAGAATTTTTCCTAATTTTTTAGATCCTTCCGCGTCATTTTTAAGCTTGGACTTTTTGGTTCCCGCGGATAATAAAGTTTTGCCGCTAATGTCATCTATCACTTGAACTCTTATATTTTTTAAACTTTTAAAAACGGATATCCGCGGCTGATTGGCGCTTCCGGAAATTCTGGCTCGAATCCTTTTTTTTCTTTGAATCCTGGATTGATTTTTACTTTTTAATTTATTCATAATCTTAAAAATACCATCTTTTTAAATTATTTAACCGCGGCCGCCGCTTTCTTCCCCACTTTTCTTCTCACATATTCACCCACGTAGCGAAAACCCTTGCCCTTATACGGTTCCGCTTTTTTTAATTCTCGCAGATCAACGGTAAATTGTCCCACCATTTTTTTATCAATGCCGGAAACCATCAATGTATTTTTTTCTCCCAGTTTGACTTCCAGGCCTTGGGGAATTTCAATTTCCACCAAATGAGAAAAACCCAGCGCCAGAATCAATTTTTTTCCCTGAAGAGATATGCGGAAACCCACTCCCTGCAATTCCAAATTTTTTTGGTATCCCTCCGTCACTCCGATTAGCATATTATTCACCAAAGTCCGCGTCAAGCCCCAAAGGGCCATTGATTTTTTCGATGGATTTTTTATCTGGAAAAAAATTTCTTTATTCCTGACAATAGCTTCTATTTCGCGGTGAATTTCCAAATTCAGAGTTCCTTTAGGACCCTTGATTTCCAGCATTCCTTTCTCTAATTTTACGGTTATGCCTTCGGGAATGTGAATGATTTTTTTTCCTATTCTAGACATACGGGTTAGTTAGTAGTTAGTAGTTGGTAGATTGGACTTTCTAAAGTGGTTTAAAAAAATTATTTTTTACCAGACTTCGCAAAGATATTCTCCGCCCAGACCTTTTTTTTGAGCTTCCCAATTAGTCATTACGCCCCGGGAAGTGGATATAATACCTATGCCAAAATTATTCTTCGTTTGTCTTATTTCTCTGCTTTTTAAATAACGCCTTTGGCCTTCCTTGCTGATTCTTCGGATGCCTTTGATGGCTGGCGTTATTTTAGTTTTAGAAATTACGTAATATTTCAGGATAATTTTAATCAAACAAATTTTTTCGTTTTTTTCCATAACAACCGACTTGACAAAACCTTCTTTTTCCAAAATTTCGGCAATGGCAAACTTAACTTTGGAAGCTCGAACAGCTACTTCCTTTTGACCCGCCATTTGGGCGTTATTTATTCTAGCTAACATTTCGGCTATTGGATCTAACATATGAATATTTAATCAAAAAATAATTTTTACCAACTGGATTTTTTTATTCCGGGAAGCTGATTGGTGCTGGCCAGTTCCCGAAAACAAATTCGGCACATATCAAATTTCCGCAGATATCCTTGCTTTCGCCCGCATTTCCAACAACGTCTGACGATGCGCGTGGAAAATTTAGGTTTTTTTCTTGATCGGGCGATTACTGATTTTTTAGCCATAAATTTGGAAAATAATTTAACTTGCGCTTTTAATGGGAAATTTTAAAAATTTAAATAAAGCCAGGCTTTCCGCTCTTTTTTTCCCGGTAGTCACCACGGTTACCTGCAAACTGATGGTTCTCTTAACGTTTTCCGGCATAATTTCAGGAAAAACCATGTGTTCCTTAATTCCAATATTCAAATTGCCTCCCTTATCTACCGCTGTTTCTTTGATACCCTGAAAATCCCTGATTCGAGGAATGGCGGCTCCGATTAATTTCTCCAAAAAATCCCACATTCTTTTTCCGCGCAATGTCGCTTTAACGCCGATTTTTAAACCTTTTCTGATTTTAAATCCGGCAATGGAACTTTTGGAATCGGTTAAAACGGTTTTTTGACCGGCAATTGTCGTCAAAGAATCGGCTACTTCCTTAACCAGAGCGTTATCATTGGCAAATTTACCGATGCCGGAATTAATTACTATTTTTTCAATTCGAGGGACTTGCCAATCATTTTTAAATCCGAATTGTTTTTTCATTTCCGCTACCGCTTCTTTTTTATATTTTTCCCTTAATTTAGACATGGTTTTGCTTGTTTATAATATCTTATATCTCTCCCTGGCATTTCTTGCATTTTCTAATTTTTTCTTCTCCTTTTATTTCATAACCTGTTCGGCTCGGCTGGCCGCATTTGGGACAAATCAATTTCACGTTGGAACTGTCAATTTTTCTGGGAATTTCCACTCTTTGGCCTTTTTCCCCTTCCTTGCGGGGACGAGTATGTTTTTTCATCAAATTCAAACCTTCCACGGTTAATTTTCCTTCCTGGGGAAAAATTTTTAAAACCTTGCCTGTTTTTCCGGTATCCTTGCCAGCCAATATTTTCACCTTGTCATTTTTCTTGATTTTCATAAAGTTTAAATTTATAAAACTTCCGAAGCCAGGGAAATTATCTTGCTAAAGCCCTCTTCTCTTATTTCTCTGGCAATGGGGCCGAAAATTCGAGTGCCTTTAGGTTCCTTGCCTTCCAAAATTACCGCCGCGTTTTCGTCAAAACGAATATAGGAACCGTCTTTTCTTCTTTTTTCTTTTTTTTGCCTGACTATAACCGCTCTGACTTTTTCTCCTTTTTTAATCAAGCCTCTTGGATCGGCGACTTTCACGGAGGCGACAACGATATCCCCGATTTGAGCATAACGCCGGCGCGTGCCGCCTAAAACCTTGAAGCATTCGATTATCCGAGCTCCGGTGTTATCCGCGACTATTAGTCTTGTTTCCGCTTGTATCATATTATTGAAAACCTTTTACTTCTTAATTTTATTCGCCACTGCCTTCGGCTCGCCTCGCTAAAGCTTTGGCGGAGCGGGCGGGATCCCGCCGAAAGCGGGAGAATTGGTTGCGGGATAGCTTTCTTAATAAACTACTTTAAATTTCTTTTCTTTGCTTATCGGCCGGCAAGGAATAATTTCCACTTTTTCGCCCGCCTTAAACTTATTTTCCGGATCATGCGCTTTATAACGTTTGATCACTTTATATTTTTTCTTATATTTAGGATGGGTTTCAAAACTGACCACGGAAACAGCAATGGTTTTATCCATTTTATCCCCTACCACTTCCCCTTTTTTTCTTAATAATATCTTATTTTTCCCGATTGACTTTTCCATAAAACTTATTTCGCTTGATTGATTAAAGTCATAATTCTGGCAATTTCTTTTTTAACATTCCTGAATTCCCGGTTATTTTTAATTTGTTTGGACGCGATGGCGAAGCGCAAACTCCGGGCGGTTTCTTTTTTTTCCGCGAGCATCTTTTTCAGTTCTGCAGAATTTTTTTCTCTTAATTCTTTGATTTTCATAATGAATAATATTAATCCAGGAGCAATTTTTAGACTCTATTCCCGCATTAAGCGGAGAAGTTAAGCTTTTTCTTTCTCGATAAACTTGGTTTTAACATTTAACTTATAGGCGGCTAACTTCATGGCCTCCTTGGCTAATTCTTTTTTTATTCCATCCATTTCAAATAATACGCGCCCGGCTCTGACAACCGCGACAAAATGATCTACCGCTCCCTTTCCTTTTCCCATCGGAGTTTCGTCCCCTTTTTTGGTCATCGGCTTATCCGGAAAAATTCTAATCCAGACTTTTCCGCCTCTTTGAATAAAACGAGTCATCGCCCGGCGCGCAGCTTCAATCTGACGGGCGGAAATCAAATTATTTTCCATGGCTTTCAAGCCAAAAATGCCAAAACTCAAAGCATTGCCCCGACTGGAAACGCCGCGGATCTTTCCGCCTCTTTGAATCTTTCTGTGTTTTACTTTTTTGGGCATTAACATATGGCTTTCGAATAATATTTTTTAAATCGTCTTACCTGTGATTAGCTTCGGATTTCCGGCTTTTTTAAAAACATCGCCTTTATACAACCAGACTTTTACGCCGATGGTTCCGTAAGTGGTATAAGCTGTCGCTCGGGCAAAATTAATATTGGCTCTTAGGGTATGTAGCGGCAAAACTCCTTTGGCCACCGCTTCGACTCGGGACATTTCCGCGCCGCCTAATCGGCCGGAAACCTGGATTTTCATGCCTTTAATCATCCCGTTTTTCAAAACTTGCTCCAGCATCGTTTTAATCGCCCGGCGGAAAGGCATTCTCTTTTCTAATTGCTCGGCAATGTTCTGCGCCACCAGAAAAGCTTCTTCGGAAAAATTTTTAATTTCCTTAACTTCAATATTCAGTCCGATTTTTCGATTTTTAAAATAATTCTTCTCGATATATTTCTTAATTTCTTCAATGCCATTGCCGCCCCGGCCGATTAAAACTCCCGGACGAGCTGTTTTGATAATCAGTTTCACCGTTTCCGCTGAACGAATTATTTCCACATCCGCGATAGCGGAACTTTTCCACTTCCGCATTATGCCCTCCCGCATGATAATATCTTGCTTGAGCAATTGGCTATATTCTTTTTTATTGAACCACTTGGAACGCCAGGTGTTAGTTATGCCGATTCTGAATCCTTGTGGATTTATTTTATGTC
Organism: Candidatus Moranbacteria bacterium CG06_land_8_20_14_3_00_40_12; assembly: GCA_002780175.1. Lineage (GTDB taxonomy): Bacteria > Patescibacteriota > Minisyncoccia > Moranbacterales > UBA2206. The sequence continues at coordinate 9,187 of PEVT01000027.1, forward strand.
CCATAATATTATAAATCTCTAATTTACTCTAATTTGTTCTCTAATTATTTTTAATTTTAATCCGTATGAATTCGCGATTATTCGAAATTTATTCGTGTTGATTTGCGATTTTTATCATCACATGGATTTTCTTCTAAATATCCGGCTGGCCCAGCCTTTGCCTTTTTTTTCTTCCCGGATTTTGCTTTTTTCCGCAGTTTTTTCCTTGGTTTTTTCCGAAATATTGGCGGAGGCTTCTTTATTTTTAGCCAAAGCTTCTTTTTCCCTGACTTCTTTGCGGATTTCTTTTTCTCTTTCCATTTTAGCTTCCATTCTTTTCTTTCTGGCTGCTTCCAATTCTTCCTGGTTTTTTCTTCCTTGGCCCTCGACTCTTTCTTCCAGGATAACTTCTATTTGAGAAGTTCTTTTTAAAATCTGGCTGGCCCGGCCGTGAGCTCTCGGCATCCATCTTTTTAAAGAAGGTCCCGCGTTCACTAAAACACCGAGAACATACATATTGTTTTTATCAATTCCCAAATTATTTTCTCCGTTGCTAACCGCGCTTTCAATCAGTTTTTTCATCGGCAAACTGCCTCGCTTATAAGCAGTTCCCATTTGGTTTAAAGCGTCAGCCACATCCAAGCCCCTGATTAAATCAGCTACCAATCTGACTTTGCGGGGAGAAATTCTTAAATTGTTGAGTCTGGCTTTTACTCGCATAAAAATATTATTTCTTAGGTTCGGCCGGAGCCGCCTTGGCGGCCTGATTAATTTCCAGCTCTTTTTGTTTGGCGGCAATTTCCAGTTCTTTTTGAATTTTGCCTCCATGTTTTTGAAATTTTCGAGTTGGAGAAAACTCGCCCAACCGATGGCCCACTAATTCTTCTCCTATAAAAACCGGGATAAAATCTTTTCCATTATGCACTCCGAAAGTAAAACCGACCATTTCCGGAGAAATTACCGAAGCGCGAGACCAGGTTTTGATAATTGACCGGTCATCGGGCTTTTTGTCTTGAATTTTTTTCAAGAGTCTTTCATCCACATAAAGACCCTTTTTTAAACTTCTGGTCATGATGATTGTTCTAGTTGTTATAATTGTTATAGCTGTTCTAATTGTTTTAGTTGCACATCCTTCTTAATAAATCAGTTAGAACATTCGAACAATTAAAACATTTACAACTTATTTTCTTTTTTCCCTTCTCCTGATTATAAATTTATTGCTATATCTCTTGCTTTTCCTGGTTTTTTTGCCTAAAGCCGGCTTGCCCCAGGGAGTTTTGGGATGTTTAAGACCGATCCCTTGACGGCCTTCGCCTCCGCCATGCGGATGATCCACCGGATTCATAGCTGAACCTCTGACGCCGGGACGAATGCCCATCCAGCGGCTACGGCCCGCTTTCCCAATATTGATGGTATTATGTTCGAAATTGCTTACCCGTCCTATTGTGGCATAACAATCGCTATCAATCAATCTGATTTCGCCGGAAGCCATTTTTATTTGAGCTCTTTTTTCTTCCACGGCCGTTAAAATAGCTCCCGCTCCGGCGCTTCTGATTATCTGTCCGCCCCGGCCGGGAAACAGCTCAATGTTGGAAACTATCGTTCCAATGGGAATATTTTTAACCATAGCCCGGTTGCCCGATTTAACCGGAGCATCGGAAGCGGAAATAATTTCTTTTCCTTTTTCCATGCCTTCTACCGCCAAAATATATCTTTTTTCTCCGTCGCGATAATTGACCAAGGCGATAAAAGCGCTGCGGTTGGGATCTCTCTCAATAGCCGCGATGATTCCCGGAACGCCGAACTTGTCCTGTTTAAAATCCACTAATCTTAGTTTTTGCTTATGTCCCCCGCCTTGATGCCGCACGGCTATTTTCCCCCAGGATCGGCCCGCTTGGCTTTTTTTTCTAAAAAGCAAAGATTTTTCCGGTTTTTCTTCCGAAAGAATTTCCGATTCGATTCGGGACATATTTCTTCTGCCGGCGGTATTTCTTTTATAAATCTTAATTGCCATTTTCTAAATTTATCCCGTACTAACTTTACATTGTGCCAAAGGCGTAAAATATCATATAACACAAAGTTAGTGCGGGATTATTTTATTTCTTTAAATAAATCTATCTTGTCGTCCTTTTTGAGGGTTATCAGAGCCTTTTTAAATCCCGTCTTCCAGCCGGAAGTCCGGCCATAAACCCTCTTTTTTCTGGGCATATTGATTATATTAACCGCTTCCACCGTTACCTGGTATAAATTTTCCACCGCTTGCGCGATTTTCTTTTTGTTGGAATTTTTGTCTGCCAAAAAAACATATTTGTTTAAATGAGCTAAATTAGTGGAAGATTCGGTAATCCAGGGCTTAAGCAAGACATCCGACACTGACGCTTTTTCTACTGCCTGTTTTTTTTCACTTTTTTTAATTTCTTTGGACATAAATTATATCAATAAGGCTAATTTTATTTCTTAAATCTTTCTTCCAGCTCTTTTACCGACTCTCGAGAAAAAATTATATTTTTATTATTCAAAACATTCAAAACATTCAACTGACTGGCGAGCGCGTTCTTCACTTCAGCCAGATTTTGGCTGAAACGTCTTTGATCTTTTTCTTTGCCGGAAAAAACCAGCAGGCTGCTGCCCTTGAGCTTTAAATTTTTTAAAACTTCGGCCATTTTTCTGGTTTTCTTTTCAGCTATTTTGAAACTTTCTATTACGGTTATTTCTTTTTCGAATAATTTTCCGCTTAGGGCCAAAGCCAAGGCGTGAGATTTCGTTTTTTGATTTATTTTTTTCCTAAAATTCCTGTCTTTGGTTGGTCCAAAAATAACCCCTCCTTTTTTCCAGAGAGGACTCCGCACGGATCCGACTCTGGCTCTGCCTGTTCCTTTTTGTTTCCAGGGTTTGATGCCGGAACCGGCTCTTTCCGCCCGAGTCTTGGTGTGAGCCAATATCTGTCTTCGGTTGGAAAGCAAAGCCACGGACACTTGCTGCAGCAGCTCATCGTTTCCGGGCAAAGAAAAAATCGCGTCCGATAGTTCCATCTCTTCGCTACTCTCGCCCTTTGAATTGTAAACTTTTATTTTGGCCATTTATTTTTTATAAACCGCGACCACGGTTCCCGCAATTCCGGGAACCGCTCCCTTAACTCCGATTATTTTCTTTTCTTTATCCACTAAAATAATTTTTAAATTTTGGCTGGTGGCTTTCGTTCCGCCCATTCGTCCGGCCATTCTTTTGCCTTTAGTCACATGCTCTGGAAATCCGGATCCAATCGAACCGGGAGCTCGCAAATTATGCTTGTGCCCGTGGGATTTAGGTCCGCCCTTGAAGCCATGCCTTTTGACTACTCCCTGAAATCCCTTGGCCTTGGTTATTCCGGTAACAAAAACTTTTTCTCCCGGGAGAAAAAGTTCTACGCTTATTTCATCGCCTGTTTTCCAGGTTGAATTTTCAATTCTAAATTCCTTTCTTACCGCTCTTTTTCCGGTTTTTTGCAAGCTGATTTGCACCGATTCATAACCGTCTTTTTCTTTCGTCCTTAAAAGCGACACTTTCGAAAAACATTCAATAAGCGTTAGGTTCTGCGCGCCTTTTTCGTCATAAACAGTCGTCATTCCTATTTTTTTTCCTAAAATAAACTTGTTCATTTTGTCTGCGAGCGGAGCGAGTAGCTACAAAATGAGCATCCCGCACCAATTCTTTATCTAAACTTTATATTTAATCTTAACTATTGAGCCGCAGGCGATTCCGAAGCAAATACTTTATTATTTTTCAAAACATATTCGGAATTGGTTGCGGGATTTATTTATGTTAATCCTTTTTTATCAGCGTAAAATTAGCGCGGGGCAAACAAAAAACTGGTTTATGAGCCAGTCCCAAAATTTCAAAAAATTTAAAATTTGGCTAGCTGAGTATCCCGTTCCGGGTTTCCGGAATGGACTTTAACTAGATAATAATCTAAACGCCTCTTTTTACATTTTTATTTCGATATCAACCCCGGCCGGCAAATCAAGATTAGTCAAGCTGTCAATAGTTTTTTGATTAGGGCTCAAGATATCAATCAATCTTTTATGCACTCGCATTTCATATTGATCCCGGGCGTCTTTATGGACAAAAGTCGACCGGTTAACGGTGAGCTTCCTGATTTCAGTCGGAAGCGGTACCGGTCCGGAAATACTGGCGCCCGTCCTTTCGGCCGTTTCCACAATCTGCTTGGCTGACTGATCAATTATCTTATTGTCATAAGCCTTAATCTTAATCCTGATTCTTGATTTTGCTTCTTCTTCCTTTTGTGCCATTTTTAATGAAATTTACCCCGCATTCAAAATATTTTATGTATGCGCGGAGATGAATAGTTATAAGCGCTTAGCGCTTAGTCCGACCCGGAACAACCTGGTCGCGGGGCAGGCAGCGTATTTTTTAAATTTACTCTATAATCCCGCTCTTTCCAGAGAGCGGGACTAAGAAAAAACTTTTATTTCAAGATTTTAGTCGCGACTCCGGCGCCGACAGTCTTGCCTCCTTCGCGGATGGCAAACCGCATGCCTTCTTCCATGGCGACAGGCGCTAAAAGTTTAACGGCGATATTCACCGTGTCTCCGGGCATAATCATTTCCGTTCCTTCCGGAATAATTATTTCTCCGGTTACGTCGGTCGTTCGAATATAAAATTGCGGCTTATATCCCTTAAAGAAAGGAGTGTGCCGGCCGCCTTCTTCTTTAGTCAAAACATAAACTTCGGCTTCAAAATCGGTGTGCGGCGTAATGGAGCCTGGTTTAGCCAACACCTGGCCTCTTTCCACCTCTTCTTTTTTAACGCCGCGCAGCAATACTCCGGCGTTATCTCCCGCTTCTCCCCGATCCAAAGATTTATTAAACATTTCAATTCCGGTAACCGTGGTTTTCTGCGTGGCTTTCAGGCCGACGATTTCCACTTCTTCATTAATATTAACAACTCCTCTTTCAATTCTTCCCGTCACAACCGTCCCGCGGCCTTCAATGGAAAAAATATCTTCGATGGGCATTAAAAACGGCTTATCGACTTCACGCACTGGAACCGGAATTTTTTCATCCAAAGCTTTAATTAAATCCAAAACCGGCTTAGCCGCTTCGTCATCAGCCGATTTGACTTCCAGAGCTTTAAGGGCTGATCCGCGAATAACAGCCGCGTTTTTGCCGTCAAATTCGTATTTAGTCAAAAGTTCCCGCACTTCGGCTTCCACTAATTCAATTAACTCCTGATCGTCCACCATATCAACTTTATTGAGAAATACTATAATTTCTGGAACGCCTACTTGCTTGGCCAAAAGAATATGTTCTCTGGTTTGCGGCATAGGGCCATCAGTGGCGGCCACGACTAAAATCGCTCCGTCCATTTGAGCGGCGCCGGTAACCATATTTTTGATATAATCCGCGTGTCCCGGACAATCGACATGGGCGTAATGCCGGGAATCGGATTGATATTCGCAATGAGAAGTAGCGATGGTGATGCCTCGCTCTTTTTCTTCCGGAGCTTTGTCGATCTCATCCACTCCTTTTGCTTTCGCTTTTCCGGAAAAACTTAAAATGTGAAGAATTGCCGCCGTTAAAGTAGTCTTCCCGTGATCGACATGACCGATGGTTCCTACATTAATGTGAGGCTTAGTTCTTTCAAATTTTTCTGCTGCCATATTTTTTAATTCTTTTAAAATATTAAAAATTAAGTTTTTTCATATTGAATTTCTTCCGCGTTTTCGGCTTTCTCAAACTCCTCCCAATTAACAGAATCAAAGGCGTCTTCTTCCTTTTCTTGATTCATTTTCCACATAGCGATATCGGTATTAATCTTATCAACTAATTCCTGCTTTGTCAAACCTTCTATTCCTTCTTGTTTTATTTTCCGAAATTCTCTCAAAGTCAAAAGAATGTAATAATCTTCCTGATCCTTGAGAATCGTTTTTCCGCCCAGAAGTTCCAGGGCTTCTTTTAGCTTTTTATCTATCATTTTTTTCTTTTCTTGCCAAATGAATAATAATGGAAACCATTCAATTTGTCAAACAGGAAACTATTTTTTTCCTCCAACTATTTGCTCGACTAAATTTTTCGGCACTTCGCTATAATGATGGAATTCCATCGCGTAGTTAGCCCGGCCTTGAGTCATGGAACGCAATTGAGTGGCATAGCCAAACATAGTGGAAAGCGGCACTTCCGCGTTAATTACTTTTACCCGGGAATTTCCTTCGCCGCGATCATTCATTTCTCTGATAACCCCTCTTTTAGAATTCAAATCGCCGACCACATCGCCCATGAATTGCTCCGGAGTGATGATATCAACTTTCATAACCGGTTCCAGAATAACCGGTTTGGCCCGGCGCGCCGCTTCTTTAAGCGCCAGCGATCCGGCAATTTTAAAAGCGGCTTCTGAAGAATCCACGTCATGATACGATCCGTCATAGACAGTAACTTTGATGTCCACCAAAGGATAACCCGCCACCACTCCATTGTCCATGGCCGCCTTGACTCCTTTTTCAATCGCCGGAATATATTCTTGAGGAATAGTTCCGCCTTTAATTTCATCCAGAAATTCAAATCCCTGGCCCGGCTCTTGCGGCTCCACCTTAAGCCAACAATGGCCATATTGTCCCCTGCCTCCCGATTGGCGGATATATTTTCCTTCCGCTTCCGCCAAGGCCTTGATAGTTTCCCGATAAGCGACTTGCGGTTGTCCGATATTGGCTTCCACTTTAAATTCTCTTTTCATTCTGTCCACGATGATATCCAAATGCAATTCGCCCATGCCGGAAATTATCACTTCGCCGGTTTCTTCGTCATTTCTGACTTTAAAAGTCGGATCTTCTTCGGCCAACTTGCGCAAAGCCAATCCCATTTTTTCCTGATCAGCTTTGGTTTTAGGCTCAATGGCGATGGAAATAACCGGCTCGGGGAAAGTAATCGATTCCAAAATAACCAGATGATCTATATCGCACAGCGTGTCTCCGGTGGAAGTATTTTTCATTCCAACCAGCGCCCCGATGCCGCCGGCGTAAATTTCATTGATTTCCTCCCGATGATTGGCATGCATTCTCAAAATCCGGCTGATTCTTTCTTTTTCTCTTTTGCTGGAATTCATGACATAAGAACCGGCTTTGAGCGTTCCGGAATAAACCCGGAAAAAAGTTAGTTGGCCGACAAAAGGGTCGGTCGCCACCTTAAAAGCCAGCGCCGCGAAAGGCGCCTGATCGTCATTTTTAATTTCAATTTCCTTTTTTTCATCATCCGGATCCATTCCCTTAATGCCGGGAACATCCAGCGGGGATGGCAAATAATCCACTACCGCGTCGAGCACTAACTGGACTCCTTTATTGCGCAACGCCGTGCCGGTTAAAACCGGAAACATTTTCGCCGCGATAACTGATTTTCTTAAAGCTTTTTTTAATTCCAAAATAGTAATTTCTTTTCCATTCAAATATTTTTCCGTTAAATCATTGTCGGTTTCGGCGATTTTTTCCACCATTTTTTCGCGCCATTCTTTCGCTTTGGCTAAAAAATCCTCCGGGATATCTTTCTCGATTACTTTTTCTCCTTTTTCACCTTCAAAATAACAGGCTTTCATATTCATCAAATCAACCACTCCGGAAAAATCGTTTCTAACGCCAATGGGAAGTTGAATCGCCACCGCGCGCGGACTTAAACGATTCCAAATAGAATTAAGGGAAAAATCAAAATCAGCTCCTTCTTTGTCTATTTTATTAATGAAACATATTCGAGGCACGGTATATTTTTCCGCCTGGCGCCAAACAGTTTCCGATTGCGGCTCCACACCTTCCTTGCCGTCAAAAACCACCACGCCGCCATCCAGAACCCGGAGCGACCGCTCCACTTCCACGGTAAAATCCACGTGTCCCGGAGTGTCGATGATATTGATTTGATGATCTTTCCAAAAACAAGTGGTCGCGGCGGAAGTGATCGTGATGCCTCTTTCTTTTTCTTGTTCCATCCAATCCATAACCGCTTCGCCTTCATGCACCTCTCCGATTTTATGCGTAATACCGGTATAAAACAAAATCCGCTCGGTAGTAGTCGTTTTCCCGGCGTCAATGTGGGCGATAATCCCGATGTTTCTGTATTTGTCTATGCTATATTGGCGTGCCATGTCTTTACTAATTACTAATCAAATACTAATATACCAATAAATTAATTTTATTATTCGTATATTCGTAATAAATTCGTAATTCGTAGTGGCTACGCGAAATGCGCGAAAGCCTTATTGGCTTCGGCCATGCGGCGGACATCGTCTTTTTTCTTAATGGCCGAGCCGGTATTATTGGAAGCATCTATTAATTCTTCGGCTAATTTTTCCGCCATGCTTCTTCCTTTTTTAGCTTGAGTGGCGGTTTTAATCCAGCGCACGGCCAGCGTGGTTCTTCTTTCGCCCAAAACCGGAATTGGAATCTGATAGTTGGCTCCGCCGACCCGGCGGGATTTCAATTCAACGACCGGAGAAACATTTTTAATCGCTTGTTCAAAAACATTCAGTCCGCCTTTTTTGGTTTTATCATGAATAATATCAAAAGAAGTATAGACGATTCTCTCGGCCGCGGTTTTCTTGCCTCTTTCCATGATGCTGTTGATGACCTTGCTCACCAAAACACTGTTAAAACGAGAATCTGGTTCTATATTCTTCTTATAATTTTTTTTTCTCCGTGACATGCCATTTTTGTCTGCGAGCTATGCGAGCAGCTACCCGCCTCGCCTTCGACAAGCCATCAGGCGAGTCGAGGCGGGCAAAAATGAGCATCCCGCACCAATTCACAGTATTAAACTTTCAATTATTATTGCATTAAGCCGCAGGCGATTCCGTGGGAAAAATTATACGCTTCTTTAAACTAAATCCGGAATTAGTTGCGGGATAATCTTCAAATCACTTTTTATTATTCTTTGGCTTTTTCGATCTTGGCTCCGTATTTACTGCGGCCTCTTTTGCGGTTAGCCGCTCCCGCCGTATCCAAAATTCCCCGGACGATATGATATCGGACTCCCGGCAGATCTTTAACCCGGCCGCCGCGGATTATGACGATGGAGTGTTCTTGCAAATTATGCCCGATACCGGGAATATAGGCCGTTACTTCCATCCCGTTAGTCAATTTCACCCTAGCAATTTTGCGCAAGGCGGAATTGGGTTTTTTGGGAGTCGTGGTGCTCACCTTCAAACAGACGCCTCTTTTGAAAGGGCTGTTGTCTTTCATTGGCTTATTTTTGAGCGTATTGAAAACATTTTTAAAGGCTGGCGTTTTCGTCTTTTTCTTTCCCGTCTTCCGGGGTTTCTTTTTCAGTTGATTGATCGTTGGCATGAAGATTTCTTTACGAATTACGAATTCATTACGAATATACTAATAATAAATTTAATTTATTCGTATATTAGTATTTGATTAGTAATTAGTAATGATTAACAAAAAAAACTGCCAGTCAAACTAGCAAAATAATAATAGAGGATATTCGGATAAGTGTCAACTTGAGCCGATTGCGAAAGTAATTTTCTATTTCTTCCAATCGGAAATTATAACTTTTTTACCGAATTTTTTGACGATCAGCTTTTGCCGTTCTTTCCAGCCAAATTCCCGTATAATTTCAATCGGGATAGTGACACAGAGACTCTTTCTGCCTAACTTGGTCAGCTTCCTAATTTGACTCTCATTTTGCGCGCGTTTAGCCATAATAATTTATTCGCATGGGCGATTCGCATGAGTCTATTCGCAAGACTTTTCGCATACCGCTTTTCGCATGCATTTATTACGTAATTAAGTATGTAATTAAAAATAACTGTTATAAACTTTTTAAATTATTTAACACCTCTTCCACATTCGCCACATTGGCAA